>JAJRVO010000269.1 GCA_024277275.1 Chloroflexota bacterium | reverse complement strand
TGGTGTAGACGGTCCCGGCATTGAGGGCGCGCATTTGGGGACGCTCCGGGTTGTGTCCCCACGACCAGGTGTTGCGATACCACAGGTGGGGCAAAAGGTGTATGGGGGCCGGCTCCGGCCCGCGATTGACCACCGAGATACGGGCCAGGATATCTTCCTGGCCGGCTTTGGCGTATTCTATGAAGACATCAAAGTAACGGTTTTCCTCAAATGTATCGCGCAGGGCATCATTTAGCTCAAACTCCGGCGCGTCGCGTCCCCGCCGCCGGTTTTCTTAGACCAGCCGGGCGTAGGGGAACTCAGCCTGGGGGTACTTGTAGAGCATTTTCATGTAGGCGTGGGTGGGGGTGTTGTCGAGATAGAAGTAGTACTCCTTGACGTCCTCGCCGTGGTTGCCCTCCTGGCCGGTCAGGCCAAAGAGCCGCTCCTTTATAATAGGGTCGCGCTCATTCCACAGGGCCACGGCCAGGCAGATGTTTTGAAAGCGATTGCAAACGCCCCCCAGTCCGTCCTCGTTCCAGCGATAGGCCCGGCTGCGGGCGTGGTCGTGAGGAAAGTAATCCCAGGCTTCGCCGGTGGCGCTGTAATCCTCGCGCACGGTTCCCCAGGCGCGCTCGCTAACGTAGGGTCCCCACTGTTTCCAATCGGCCCGACGAGCTTTTGAGTCGGCCAGGCGTTTGTGTTCGGCGGTTTTTGGATGCGGCATAATGGTTATTGTCCTTATAGCTCATTATACAACCTCATCGGGCGCTGACAAAACTATATGCCGTTAGCTTAGTACTAAGTCAATCTCATTTTTACGGGTAGTCAAGCCCCTTGTGGGCTTTATTATAACGGCAAAACGGGCACAAGGCCCGATGCTACACCCGTCATTGTGTACTTGATTTAGTACTTAGGAGCGGTAATTAAATAAGTTCCCCAATTGATGATGGTACTACATTGTCAATTGGGGAAGTTATTTAATCCACAATTCTTAAATTTTGACCCGCCGTAGCCGCAAACTGTTGCTGACCACCGTCACCGAACTAAAAGCCATTGCAAAAGCAGCCGCGATGGGATGCAACTCCCGCAGATAAATGGGTAAATCAGGAAAGACTGCCAACGCACCGGCAGCAACAGGGATAAGCACGGTGTTGTAGGCAAAGGCCCAGAATAGATTCTGTTTAATGGTTTGCATTGTAGCCCGGCTCAGGTGGATGGATTTGGACACGCCGCGTAAGTCGCCGCTGATAAGAGTGATGCCCGCCGTTTCCATCGCCACATCTGCGCCCGTGCCAATGGCAATGCCTACGTCGGCCTGGGCCAGGGCCGGGGCATCGTTGATGCCGTCGCCAACCATAGCCACGGTTAGCCCTTCTTCCTGCAATTTGGCTACGTTGGCCGATTTGTCGCCGGGCAGTACCTCGGCCAGCACCCGGTCAACGCCGACTTCGTTGGCAATGGCTTGAGCGGTGGCTTGGTTGTCGCCGGTCATCATGACTACTTGCAACCCCATCGCCTTGAGGTTGGCAATGGCCTCTTTTGAGCCGTCTTTAATGGTGTCGGCAATGGCAATTACGCCCGAGGCTTGACCGTCAACGGCAACCCACATCGCCGTTTTAGCCTGGTTTTGCAGTTGTTGAACTTGTTCACCCAGCCCATTAAACGATACTTTTTCACGCTCCATCAGGCGCGAGTTACCAAGCAGCACCTTTCTTCCATCAATCTCTGCCGCGACGCCGTGGCCTGTAATAGCCTGGAAACCAGCCGGTTCGCTCAGGCTTAACCCTTGCTCCCGCGCCGACTTGACAATGGCTTCGCCCAGTGGATGCTCCGAACCTCGCTCCACCGAAGCAGCCAATTGAAGCAACTGGTCGCGTCCCGACTGCCATCCATTCCCAACGATAATATCTGTAACAGCCGGTTCGCCTTTGGTGATGGTGCCGGTTTTGTACAGCACAACCGCTTGTAAGGTGTGGGCGCGTTCCAGCGAGGCGCTATTTTTGAAGAGAATACCTTGACCCGCGCCTTTACCCATCCCGACGACGATGGCCGTGGGGGTGGCTAATCCCAGGGCGCAGGGGCAGGCAATAACCAGCACGGCGACCAGTCGTACCAGGGCCGGGGTGAATCCGGCTCCGGTAGCTAACCAAACAATAAATGTGAACGCAGCCAGGGCAATAACCGCCGGCACAAAAATGGCCGATACCTGGTCGGCCAGGGCTTGAATGGGAGCCTTGGAACCTTGCGCTTCCTCTACCAGCCGCACTATTTGGGCCAGAGCCGTCTCTTTGCCCACCTTGGCGGCCTCAATTTTAAGCAGCCCTTGCTTGTTAAGCGTCGCTCCAATAACCTCGTCGCCCACCTTTTTATCCACCGGCAGGCTTTCGCCCGTCAGCAGCGCCTCATCCACCGCCGATTGGCCGTTGATGACCACCCCATCAACCGGAATTTTCTCGCCGGGCCGGACAATGACGATATCGCCAACCGCAACCTGGTCGGTGGGAATGTCCATTTCTACGCCATTGCGCTCGACGCGGGCGGTTTTGGCTTGCAGGCCCATCAAGGCTTTAATGGCTTCGCTGGTTTTGCCTTTGGCCCGCACTTCCAGCAGTTTGCCCACTTTAATCAGGGTGATAATAGCCGCCGAGGTTTCAAAGTAAACGTGTCCCCCCAACAATCCGGTCGTAACGACAATAGAGTAAAAATAAGCCATCGATGACCCCAACGCCACCAGCACATCCATATTGGCCGATTTGTTGCGCAGGCTTTTGTAGCCGCCCACGTAGTAGTCCCAGCCGGTGTAAAATTGAACCGGCGTCGCCAGCAGCAAAAAGAGGTAGTTAATCCAGGCTGCGTGCGCCCATTGGCCTACCAGCCCAAAATCACGGGCCATGCTGAAGATGAAGAGGGGCAGCGTGAAGATTACGCCGACCAACAGTTTGCGGGTCTGGTTCTGAATCTCTCGATCGCGGGCCGCTTTCTCCGCATCAACCAACTCTTCATCCGAGTCGACCTGCACCACCCCGTAACCGGCTCGCTCAATTACCGCGACCATATCGGCGCGGGTGACTGTGCCGGGAATATATTTAACGGTGGCTTTCTCGGTGGCAAAGTTGACGACGGCCTCCAAAATGCCGGGTACTTTTTTGTTAAGGGCGCGTTCAACTGTGGCGACACAGTTGGCGCAAGTCATGCCGGTAATGGGCAACTCAAGGGTTGCCACCGGCACTTCGTAACCCGCTTTGGCAATATGGTCGATTAAAGCCTGGGGCGTTGCCTGGCCCGGGTTGTAAGTGACGGTCACTTTTTCTGTGCTAAAATTGACGACGGCGTCGCTGACACCCTCAACTTTTTTGGTGTTTCGCTCTACCGCCGTCACGCAATTGGCGCAGGTCATACCCAACACGGGCATTGTTATCTGTTTTTCTGCCGACATAGATTATCTCCTTGATTATAGTGTTACCCAACAACCTTTGCATCGTCTGCGAGAATGTCATTTGTCACTGGTCACTGGTCATTAGTTTTGGCAAATGACTAATGACCAGTGACTAATGACACGAAATTTACGCCCCTCGTTTGGGCTAAAATTGCGATTTACCGCATTATGTGTTGCGCGTTACTTCTCTATTTCAAAACCGGCCTGGCTCCAGGCAATCATCCCACCTTGCATATTGTGGACGTTTTTAAATCCTTGCTGTTGCAGGAAATTTGTGGCCTGACCGCTGCGGTTGCCGCTACGACAGACCGCAATCACAGTTTTGTCGCCTGGTATTTCATTAAGTCGATTGGGGACTTCACCCAACGGTATCAAGATTGCGCCGGGAATGTGACCGTCGTCATATTCCCAATCTTCGCGCACGTCAATCAACACCACATCGTCCCGGTTGCGCAGGTCTTGCACGGTGTTTACATCTACATTTAGCGATAGGTTTAGCGTGTCTGGCGCGGTAACTTCGGCGATTGGTGGGGCTACCGCCTCGGGCGCAGGGGCTTGATTGCCGCATCCCACCAGGGCCAGCATAAGAGTCGACAAGAATAACAGTATTTGCCGGTTAATCTTGGATAAAATCATTTTGTTTAAAACTCCAAACGTGAGATAAAAAAATCAGCGGCGGTTAGCTCGCCGCTGCTTTAAAAATTTCTATAACCGGGAAACAAGAAGTAGGGAGAAAGCGTTTGTACTCCTTACTTCCTACTTCCTACTTCCTACTTCCTACTTCCTACTTCCTACTTCCTACTTCCTACTTCCTAATTCTCCGGCGGATAATTGATTTCTTCTAACAGAGCCTTAATACTATCCCAACTTTGTGGCTCTTGCCACTCTACCGTGACCATTTTGGTATCTGCGGAGGCCACAACGCTTTTGACCCCTTCTAACTCGCCAACTTCACTTTGAACGGCGTGGACACAGTGCCCGCAAGAAATGTTTGGTACTTTGAATGTTTTTGTTTGCATAATAATCCTCCATATTTAGGTGTTAGATTTTAGATTTTAGATTGGGGATTGAGAGTTAAAACCAAAACCCCCAATTCAAAATTAACTTTTTCCTTTGGCGTTGAAGACGCCCATAATCTCGTTGATAACTCGCTCTCGCTCGTCGGGGTTATCACCGCGAATGGCGGTAGTAACGCAGGTGTGCAGGTGACGATCAAGCACGACGCCGCTGACTTTTTGCAAAGCGGCCTGAATAGCGCCAATCTGGTTAACAATGTCAATACAGTACGCGCCGTCTTCTACAATTTTTTCGACGCCGCGCACGTGCCCCTCGATACTTTTTAGCCGGTTGACAATTTTTGTGGTTTCTTCGTCCATTGGTTTGTACGCTACCTATCCATTTGTTACCCCCTCCCCCCTGGGGGGGGGATAACCTAAAGAAATTGTATCACAAATGGCGGTGGGTGTCAAGAGGTATTTGTCATTATTTTTGTGCGACAATTTGTATAACTTATTGTTGACAAAGATTTTGATATGTATTATAATGAAAGTAATCGAAAGTAAATATAAGAAAACAAAGATAATGGAACCATCAAGGGAACTATACTTAGAAGAACGAAGACAAGAGATACTCAAGCAGGTAGAGCAAGCAGGACGTGTCTCTGTGGTGGAATTGAGCCGGCAGCTTGGCGTGTCGGAGGTAACGGTTCGGGCTGATTTGCAGGCGCTTGCCGATAGAAAATTGTTGATACGGACCCACGGCGGAGCTATTCCGGCCGGCAGCGGTATGCATGAGCTGGCTTTGGCAATGCGTCGCCAGAGACAGGTTCAAGAAAAGAGCCGCATTGGAGAAGCGGGCGCGGCGCAGGTTTTTGACGGTGATGCCATCTTTCTGGACAGCAGCAGCACGGCTTTGGCAATTGTTCAACACCTCAAAAATCATCGTCATTTGACCATTGTTACCAATAGCCTGGCGGTGGCTCAGGAAGTGTTGGACGCCTCCGGGGTGACGATGGTGATGCCCGGCGGCACATTGCAACGCGAGACGGCTTCGCTGATAGGGACGGACGGATTTGAGATGTTGCGGAAGTTTAATATCCAAAAGGGCTTTTTTGGCGCGCATGGCATTAGCCTGCCGGAAGGTCTAACCGATGTCAGCGCCGATGAAGCAGAAGTAAAACGGGCGCTGGTGGCGATGTGTCGCCAAACTATTGCCGTGCTGGATGCAACCAAGTGGGGGCGTGTCGGTCTGGCCTCGTTTGCCCAGCCGGAAGAAATCAGCAGCATTATCACAGATGTTCACGCCCCTGTTGATTTAATAGAGCAGGTTCGTTCAGCAGGGATTGAAGTCATTGTTGTTTAGTATCTTATCAATTGAGTCCTTGCTTTTTGGGCAAGAAAATTTAGGTTATCCGGGGAGTAGGAAGTAGGGAGTAGGGAGTAGAGATTTTCCCCTTACTTCTTACTTCCTACTTCCCGCCTGTTTGTTTCTGGCTTGTCCAGGTTAGGCATTACATGAGAGGTAAAAAGATTTATGGCGACTGCGATATTAATGCCCAAGCAGGGGCAATCGGTGGAAAGTTGTATTATTGTCGGTTGGAAGAAAGAAGTAGGCGATCAGGTTGCCGAGGGAGAGACGCTCTGTGAAGTAGAAACCGATAAGGCGCTTTTGGAGGTGGAAAGCCCGACGTCGGGCGTATTATTGGCCGTATTCTTCCAGGCAGGTGATGAAGTTCCGGTCTTGACCAATATTGCCGCAATAGGAGAACCCGGCGAAGATGCAAGTGGTTTGCGTCCCGATGGAGCGGCGGAAATTGAGCCGGTAGAAGTCTCTCCGGTTTCGGATAGTGAATTTGATACTAAAACAGTTCACTTAGCCGGCGACGGAACGATTGCAGGCGTTTCTGCCGGCGACTCCAAAGTTGGCATATCGCCCCGCGCCAGGAACCTGGCAAACAAGAAGGGCCTGGATATAACCGCTTTGGCGATACAAGGCTCCGGACCCGGTGGCCGTATTATTGAGCGGGATGTGCAAACGGTATTGGCCGAAATGCCAAAAATGACCCCTTTGGCAAAATCAATGGTTGCCCAGGGCAGTTTCAGCGCCCCGATTAGTGGCTCCGGCATTGGGGGCCGGATTATGGCCGGAGACCTGGCTACTAGCCGGCCGGTGGCCCGCGAGGAAATGCCCGCTGATGTTGCCGCCCTTGCGGAAGAGATAGAGACTATTCCACTCAGGGGAATTCGCAAGGTTATTGCCGAGCGTATGCTGGACTCTTTGCAAACAACGGCTCAATTGACTCTAAATGCCTCCGCCGACGCCAGGGCTATTTTGGCTTATCGCAAACGTTTAAAGGCCAGCGCAGAGGCGCTTGGTTTGCAGAAGGTGACTATCAATGACCTGGTCCTTTTTGCCGTATCCAGAATATTGCCCCAGTTTGCTGAACTGAACGCGCGCTTTGCAGACGATGCGGTTTCTCGATACAAAAATGTGCATTTAGGCGTTGCGGTCGATACCCCCCGAGGCTTAATGGTTCCGGTAATCCGCAGAGCAAATACATTGAGTTTGAAGCAGATTTCTCAAGAGGCCCAACGGTTAGCCACTGCTTGTATAGCGGGCAGCGTAACGCCCGACGAGATGAGTGGCGGAACCTTTACGGTGACAAATTTGGGAAGTTTTGGCGTCGAGAGTTTTACGCCGGTTTTAAATGCGCCGGAGGTGGGTATTTTGGGTGTCGGGAATATCAACCTGAAACCCATTGAGGTTGAGGGCGATGTGCAGTTTATCCCCCATGTTGGCTTGTCTTTAACCATCAATCATCAAGTTGTCGACGGCGCGCCCGCCGCCCGCTTTTTGCAAGCGCTTTCGGAGGGATTGGCCGGGCTGGAGTTATTGTTGGCGGTGTAGGAATTTAAAAAATAGCGTAACTTTTTAGCTTGAAACGCACTCGCTGCTTTTTACGGGTAATTAGTAAATAGTAATTAGGCCCAATAACTGATTACCAATTACTAATTACCGCCATTTTAGCAACTTTGAATGGAACAGTTGAATAGTTAAAAAATAACGAGGAATAACAAATGACAAAACTAATCACCATTGATCCATCTGAAGCTCGAAAAAAATCGACTATTAAAAGCAAAGATATCCCCGTGAATGCCTATGTTTCAAATCCCAAGAAAGAGGCGAAGAGGTACGGGCAAGAAAATTTGGCGCGGATTTATCGGGATATGGTCTATATCCGGGAATTTGAAACCATGTTGGACCGGATTAAGAAGGAAGGCGCTTACGAAGGCATTGAGTACAATCATCGCGGACCGGCCCATTTGTCGATTGGGCAGGAAGCGTCGGCGGTTGGGCAGGCGTACCATCTCTCGCCGGATGATTTTATTTTTGGCTCTCATCGCAGCCACGGAGAGATTTTGGCTAAAAGTTTAGCGGCTATTGCCCAATTAAGCGAGGATGACCTGATGCGTATTATGGAGTCTTATATGGAGGGCGCCCCGCTACGGGTGGTCGAGCAGTTTACAGAGGGCAGCGTCAAAGATTTAGCCGTCAATTATGTGTTGTACGGCACACTGGCGGAAATCTTTAGTCGAGAAAATGGATTTAACAAAGGGCTGGGCGGCTCTATGCACGCCTTTTTTGCGCCTTTTGGGGTGATGCCCAACAACGCTATTGTGGGTGGTTCTGCGGATATTGCGGTGGGTGCGGCGCTGTTTAAGCGGGTCAACCGAAAACCCGGGATTGTCATTGCCAATATTGGCGACGGCTCAATGGGCTGCGGGCCTGTGTGGGAAGCGATGATGTTTGCGGCGATGGATCAATACCGGACCCTGTGGGACAAAGAGATAGGTGGCAGCCCGCCGATACTTTTCAATTTTATGAACAACTTTTACGGGATGGGGGGACAACCCCAAGGCGAAACGATGGGCTTTGGTATGCTGGCTCGCGTTGGCTTGGGGGTTAACCCGGAGGCGATGCACGCGGAGCGAGTAGACGGCTACAATCCGCTGGCCGTGGCCGACGCCGTTGAACGCAAAAAGAAAATTTTGGAAGAGGGTTTGGGGCCTGTCTTGCTGGATACAATTACGTATCGCTTCTCCGGCCACTCGCCGTCTGACGCCTCGGCTTACCGGGATAAAGCGGAGGTGTAACGCTGGCAGCAGCACGACTCGTTGATAAGTTACGGGCAATACCTGCAAGAAAACGGTCATGTCGACCAGGGGCAGTTGAATGAAACTCAGGCCGATGCTACCAAACGTTTGGCGCTAGTGTTGAAAGCGGCCGTTTCCCCGGAGATTTCGCCCCGGGTTAATGTTCAGGCAGACACGATTGGCGACATGATGTTTTCCAATGAATTTAAGGATCGATTCGCCGAAGGCGAACCGGAAGTACTGATCCCCAAAGAAGAAAGCCGGTTAAAGACAACTCACGCCAAGCATCGTTTTGGCCTTGAAGATGGAAAACCCCTCCCCAAGCTTAGAACCCTGACCTATGCCGAAGCGCTTTTTGAAGCGATGATGCACCGTTTTTACCAGGACCCGACGATGGTGGCCTACGGCGAAGAAAATCGGGATTGGGGCGGCGCATTTAGCGTTTACCGGGGCTTGACGGAGTGTTTGCCGTATCATCGCCTGTTTAACTCGCCAATTTCAGAGGGGGCAATTGTAGGCACGGCGGTAGGGTACGCGCTCAGCGGTGGCCGGGTGGTAGCTGAGTTGATGTATTGCGATTTTATGGGTCGGGCGGGCGACGAGATTTTTAACCAGATGGCCAAGTGGCAGTCGATGTCGGCCAACGTTTTGCAGATGCCCCTGGTGTTGCGGGTTTCCGTTGGCTCTAAATACGGCGCCCAACATTCGCAGGATTGGACCTCGCTGGTGGCGCATATGCCCGGCTTAAAGGTGATGTTTCCGGCTACTCCTTACGATGCCAAAGGGATGCTTAACCTGGCCTTAAGAGGAACTGACCCCGTGATTTTCTTTGAGAGCCAGCGTTTGTATTCCGAGCCGGAAACGCTGGTGGAGGGCGGCGTGCCCATTGAGTATTACGAAGTGGAGATGGGCGAGCCGTCGCTTCGCCGGGTTGGTCGAGATTTTACTATTGTGACCATTGGGGCCACGCTTTACAGAGCTTTAGAAGCGGCTGACGAGTTGGAGCAAAAATACGGCATTTCCACGGAGGTTATTGACGCCCGTTTCATCAACCCCTTAAACTACGACAAAATCATCGAGTCGGTCAAAAAGACGGGCAAAGTGTTGCTGGCCTCTGACGCTTGTGAGCGAGGTTCTTTTCTTCACACGATGGCCTCAAATATCAACCAGCTTGCTTTTGACTATTTGGACGGCCCTGTGGCCGTGGTTGGCGCCAGAAACTGGATTACGCCCCCTGCGGAATTAGAAGAAGCGTTTTTTCCGCAAAAGGAGTGGATAATCGACGCCATTCACGAGCGTATCTTGCCGCTGCCCGGCCATAAAGTGAGTACGGTCCAAACCGCGACAGCAATACTCAAGCGCAATCGATTGGGGATTTAGCGTCTGGGACGCCCCCAATCAATAGATCACTTTATTCAGCGGGTACTCGACAATACCCTCGGCTCCTGCTTTTTTTAGTTTTGGGATGAGGTCTCGCACAATATGTTCGTCAATGATGACTTCGACAGCCACCCAATCAGGGTCTATCTGGTTAGAGATGGTGGGCGTATGCAACGACAGAAGTTGAGAGGTAACGAGTTCCAGGTTGGGTTTTTGGACATTCATCTTAAGGCCCACTTTTGCTTCTGCTTGCAAGGCTGCTTTCAAGAGGGTAGCCAGCGCCTCTATTTTCTCGCGTTTCCAATCATTGGCCCAGGCCTGGTGGTTTGCAATCAGTTTGGTTGTGGATTCTGCCACCGTGTCAATAATGCGGAGATTGTTTGCCCGTAAATAAGCTCCTGTTTCTGTACCCTCAACAATGGCGTCTACCAGCAAAGGGGTTTTAATCTCTGTAGCTCCCCAGGAGTGTGCCACTTCTGCCGATACGCCGTGCTGCTGCAAGTACTGTTTGGTTGCCTGAACCAATTCAGTGGCAATAGTTTTGCCCTCAAGGTCTTTTACGCTGTTGATGTCAGAATCTTCGGGTACCGCCACCACCCAGCGATATGGTTTAGCCGTGGATTTACTATAAACAAGGTCTTCCACTTCAACCACGTCCGCCTCATTTTCAAGAATCCAGTCTTTGCCTGTAAGCCCTACGTCCAGTATGCCGCCCTCCACGTAGCGAGCTATCTCCTGGGCGCGGAACATCAGGCACTCAATTTCAGGATCGTCTATGGTGGGGATATAAGCGCGACCCCGCACCACAATTTTATATCCCGCTTTGGCAAAGAGTTTTATGGTCGATTCTTGCAGGCTGCCCTTGGGTACGCCCAACTTCAGTATGTTCATTTGTAAGAGGTTCCTTTCGAGGTTGGAAATATCTTGAGCAGCGAGTTTAACCCAGGTTGTTATTTATCGCAAAAGATTTTGATTTTAAACGCACCCTGTGATTGCTTGCCTACAAAATTGACTGCCCCAGCAGCGAGGCAATTAGCTCCGTAGCAATTTTGGCCGTATGGTTGCGGTTGTCCAAAATTGGATTAATCTCCACCACGTCCATAGACCCCACGCAAGCGCAATCGGCAATAATTTCCATCAGCAAGTGGGCCTCGCGGTAGGTTAGCCCGCCGGGCACCGGCGTGCCTACGCCGGGGGCTTCGTCGGGGTCCAGGCTGTCCATATCCAGGCTTACGTGTACTCGACTAAAACGACTCAGGCGATCCAGAGCTTCATTGGCCACGGTAGCCAGACCCCGCTCGTCAATTTCCCGCATGGTATAAACGCCCACCCCGTTCTCTTTGATGGCCTCCCGCTCCTGGGGGTCCAGATCGCGGATACCAATCAGAACCACTTGTGAGGGATCGAGCTTAGGGCCGGGTCGGCCCAGATTGACCAACGCCGGCGCGCCGATCCCCATCAACGCCGCCAGAGGCATCCCGTGCAAATTGCCGCTGGGCGAGGTGTCGGGCGTGTTAAAATCGCCGTGAGCGTCAACCCACAACACCCCAACCGGCTCTTGATCAGTCACCCCGCCGATTGTACCTACGGCAATAGAGTGGTCGCCGCCGATGAAAATAGGCAGGCAATCTTCGGCAACGGCTGCTTGACCCATCTGGTAGACGCGCTCGCAAACTTGCGCCACCGCCGGGAGAAAGGTTAACCCTCCTTCCGGCGGTAAAGTGTCTCTAACCGGCGTCTCGATGTTTCCCTGATCTTCAATAGTACACCCTATCCGGCGCAATCGATCGCTTAAACCGGCATAACGCAAGGCTCCCGGCCCCATATCGACCCCTCGCCGGGCTTGCCCCAAATCCATCGGCACTCCAATAATGCGAATATTTCTGGTCATTAAAATTCCCTCTCCATTTTTCTTGCTGCGATGAGTGTATAGCCTACCCTACCAGCTTCAATTAATTGGACGGCTTGGCGGGCTAACTGCTTTCCTTCATCTATGTTCAGGTTTCCCAAATTCAGCTTGCCCAAAGCGGCGGTCAGTTCGATGCCCAGCAGTTTGCGACGCGCGTTAGTTACCATCTCCAGCAAGGCGTCTTGTTGGTCTTCAATGGTAAAGTTGGTTAAACCGGCCTTTCGCAATATCGACACGTAATCCTCCGGAGCGCCGGCCCCGGCTACGCAGGCCACCCAGGTTAGGAGATTCTGGATGTCGTCGGGCAAGGAGCCGCTCACGGTCATATCGGTCAAACCCAATCGCCCGCCGGGTTTAAGTACGCGAGCCATTTCGGTTGCCGCCGAGGTTTTATCGGGGAAGGTACAAAAGCTGCACTCGGAAACAACGGCGTCAAACAGACCGTCGTCAAAGGGCAAACCTTCGGCGTCGCCCTGGCGAAAATCGGTTAAGCAATCTACCCCTTTAGCGGCAGCGTGGGCCTCGGCGGCGGCGATGTTTTCCGATCCGTAGTCCAGGCCGGTGACGTGGCAGCCAAAGCTCTCGGCTAAATATACGGCAGATTGCCCCCGCCCGCAAGCCGCGTCCAGTACGCGGTCAGCCGGGCCAAGCTCAATAACGTCTCCCAAGCGATGGGTTAAAGCCAGCCCGCCGGGGTGAAAGACGTCGCCCAGCAGCGCCCGCACCATATCGCTCTGGTAAAAAGTAGCGCAGCAAATTTTGATTTCCCGGCCGGTAGTTGTTTCAGTTAACATAGCGTTCTCCATCTCCTATGAAACCAATGAACAATTAACAATGAGCAATGAACAAAAATCACCCCTGCACCGCTGCACCCTTGCACCCCTGCTGTTGGGTTTCATCAGGTGCGTGTGAAGCCCCGCTTCATAGGCGGCTCCTTTTACTCGCCTTCCAAAGCCGCCCGAACTTCCTCTCGATACCCCAGCGTGTTGTAGGCGCAAAAAGGCACGGCCCGGCCATCGGGCAGCAGCTCATGAACGCAGCATTTCATCAGCCGTTTCAAATCAAAGGTGTGTTCGTCCATAAAGCCGTGGACGTGGACCAGAAAAAAGAGTTCTTTGGCTTGTTCAGGGTTGAGCGTCAGCGGAATGTCCAGGTTGCAAGCTACGCAGGTCAGGTTGCCGGTAGTTTCATCGCTGCCCATTACCGCGGCCATACTCCACAACGCTTCCAGAGCCGGTTGAATCTCGTCCGACAAATCCGGCACAGTGCGGTTGGTGACAAAATCAAGATAGTCGTCCACGTTGAGCAAACGGGTAATGGGCGTTACCTGTCCATCGTCTATAAAGGCGTAACTACTGGCGGAGCAGGTCGGGTGCGGGCAAGGCACAGGCCGAAAATCATCGACCCGAAAAAGGCCGTCAGTTTGTGTTTCCAGGGTTTTCAGCACATCGGGCAGCGTCACCCGGTTGAGCGGGTCTTGATGATTTAAGCAGCGTCCGGTAAAAGTGACCGGCTGGTAACAGACCCCGCGAACCGCCGGGTGTTCCAGGCCGTAGCGCAGGATATCGCCAATTTCGTCGTCGTTCACGCCTTGAACAACGGTGGCGACCAGTACGGCGTGGATTCCGGCTTCAACCATATTATCCAGGGCTTGCTGTTTGATTTGTCGCAGGTCGCGCCCGCGCAGCTTTTGGTACGTGGACTCTTTTAGACCGTCAAATTGCAGGTAGATGGCCGTTTGGTAATCGGCCAGTTGACGGGCAAACTCCGGCTCCTGGGCCAGTCGCAGCCCGTTGGTGTTCAGCATCACGTATCTAATGTTTCGACTTCTGGCAGCGGCCATAATATCCAGAAGATGCGGATGCAGCGTCGGTTCGCCGCCGCTAATCTGGAGGACCTCGGCCCGGCCTTCAGTTTCTATCAGCCGGTCGAGCATTGCTTCTATTTGAGGCATAGTCAGATCATAACCCTGACCGGCGTCGGCAAAACAGGTAGGGCAGGCCAGGTTGCAGCGGGTGGTAATCTCAATCAGGCTGATGTAGGTGTGCTGCTGGTGTTCGGGACACAGGCCGCAGTCAAACGGACAACCTTGCTCGACAGCCGTTGCAAAGTCAAGGGGAATGGCCCCCGGCTTGTTGTATTTGAGCGAGTTGAGATACCACTCGGCATCCGATGAAACCAGCGCCTCGTGCCAGCCGTGTTCCGGGCAACGCTTGCGCAGGTAAACGGCCCCATCGCGGATAAGCGTCTGCGCGTCTATCACCCGGCGACATTCCGGGCACAGACTGCGCGTAAGTTCGTGAAAGATATGGTTACGGACGGGTTGTTTGGTTGAGTCAGTCAATTGTCGCACTCCTGTGAAAATAGGTGGGTGAGTTCATTGAGTTTAATGAGTTCATTGAGTTTAATGAGTTTAATGAGTTACTCACCCAACTCAATAAACTCACCCAACTCAATAAACTCACCCAACTCACCCAACTCAATAAACTCACCCAACTCACCCAACTCAATAAACTCACCCAACTCATTAAACTTTATTTCCATTACCGCATTAAGCGGGCCAGGCCGCGAATAATGCGGCCTGATGTGCCGCTCAACATTTGCTCGACGCGGATGGCGGCGGCGGCTTGCATACTGGCCGTTGAATAGGTGGGGTAGACGTGAATGGCGCCGGATAGGTCGCCCACTTTCAAGCCTTGATTCAAAGCCACAATCCATTCGTGAATCATCTCTCCGGCGCGTCCGGCAACAACCGTTGCGCCCAGCAATTGGCCGTTTTTTTTGTGGACCAGCTTGATAAAACCGGCGGTATCCCCTTCAGTTAACGCCCGGTCTACCCGCGCCATCGGCCACTCGCAAATCATCACATCGTCGCCAAAGCGGACTTGCGCTTGCTCCTCGGTCAGACCGATATGAGCCACTTCGGGGTCGGTAAAGGTGGTCCAGGGAATCTGGTCGGAAACGCCCCGGGATGCGCCGGGCAACAAGGCGTTACGCGTCGCCATAAACGCTTGCCAACCGGCGTAGTGAGTAAATTGAGGGCCGCCGGTGCAGTCGCCGGCAGCGTAGATGTGTCGTTGGTTGGCGCGCAGGTTATCGTCGACCCGGATGCTCAGGTCGCTGTAAACAACACCGGCATTCTCCAGATTGAGACCGTTCACATTGGGGCGGCGCCCGGCGGCAATCAGCAGCGCGTCGCCTACCAACTCGTCGTTACCGGCCATCAGGTGAATTCCATCCCCTCCCTGCCAGACACGCTCGGCTCTGGCTTGGTAACGCAGGTCAATCCCTTCTGCGGCGAATACCTGGCCTAAAACGCCAGACGCAGCCGGGTCGTCACGGGGCAACAGCCGGTCACGGCTGACCACCAGCGTCACCTGGGCGCCGAGTCGCTGAAATGCCTGGGCCATCTCGCAGCCAATTGGCCCCGCGCCAACAATTAGCAGGCGTTTTGGTAGCGCATCCAGATTCCAGATGCTCTCGTAGGTGAGGTAATTTACTTTGTCCAAGCCGTCAATGGGTGGGGTGTAGGGATGAGCGCCGGTAGCAATCAAGAAGTGGCGGGCGGTCAACGTCGTTTCGCCCACGGCCAGAGTATGAGGGTCAAGAAAACCAGCGGCGCCCATAAAAACCTCGATGCCGTCGGCACGCAAGGCGTCGGGTGTTTCGTGCCGGTACACCTTGGCGATGACTTCCCTCACATGAGCCATCACAGCTTTTAGGTCCACTTGCGGTTCAACAGAGGGCAGGCCGTAATGGTTGGCCTGTCGCATCTGGTGAGCCACTTTGGCCGCTTTGAGTAGTGTCTTGCTCGGCACACAGCCGGTCCAGGTGCAATCGCCCCCGATGCGATGTTTTTCCACCAGCGCAACGCGCGCCCCCAGTTGAACGGCAAAACCGGCTGCCGTTAACCCGGCTGAGCCGCCGCCGATGATGACCAGATCATAGGTTTTGTTCATTGGTTATTTTTCCCCGAGATGATTTGGTAATTGTTTAGGT
>JAJRVO010000268.1 GCA_024277275.1 Chloroflexota bacterium | reverse complement strand
TACCCTGGGCTGTGGCGAGTTTTGCGCCGGGGTCGTCTGGCAAATCGAAAACCTGTGGCCGGTCTATCCGCCCACGCCCGCCCCGGCCGAGGCCGAATTGCTTGACAATGGGCTGACCATCGCTGAAGCGGCCAATACCGGTCGCCATCGCTATACCAAGGAGGCCAGGGTACGGAACGGCCTGTTTGGAGTGAATATGGCCGAGAGTCCCGTTATCACCCATACTTTTGACGGGGAGGAAGTGACCCTGGCCTTAGGGCGTGGGCCTGACAAGCTCTACCGCCGGATTGCGGCCAACACCTACCGGGGCGAGCTAACAGGGTTGAGAAAATGTTCGCCGGTAGAGATAACCTTGATCTACAACCGCGGCGGCTTTGCCATGTTTTATGAATGTCCCGCCAACAGGAAGTTGCAGGCCTTGATCAGCTATTCGCTGGTCGAGGAAGAGAAAGATTGAAACTAATTGTGAATTGGAGGCTAATTGATGAGCATTCTAAACCAACTCTCATCGCAGGCAGGAGACCGCACCGAGGCCGCCAATCGCCGGGTTGTGGCCCAATGCCTGGCAGACCCGACCCTGCTGGCCGAAATTGCCGGGGGGCTGCAAAGCAAAGAGGCCGCCCTGGCCGGCGACTGCGCCGAGGTTATGACCAAAGTGGCCGAGGTCAATACGTTTGCCACCGAGTTGCTTCGTCGTTATACTGAGGAAGTTCAAGATATACGGCTTGCCCGCTGCAAGGTAAGAGCCGTGAGCGAGTAATTCAACGTTGAATACCCAAGAGGAGGACTTTGTTTTTTATGAAAGTTTCTAAGTGGTTTGTGGTCATTGCCGCAATCTTTATCACTTCGTTGATTACGGCAAATATTATTGCCGTCAAACTGGTCAGTATCTCCGGTTTCTTTCTGCCGGCGGGTGTGGTCATATTCCCCATTAGCTATATCTTTGGCGATATTCTGACCGAGGTCTATGGCTATCGTTTGACCCGCTTTGTCATTTGGTTAGGATTTTTCTGCAATTTGTTAGCGGTTGTCGCCATCGGCATCGCCCAGGCTTTGCCGCCAGCCCCGTTCTGGGAAGGGCAAGAAGCTTATGAGGCGATTTTAGGATACACGCCCCGGTTACTCGTAGCTTCATTCATAGCCTATCTTATTGGCGAGTTTGCCAACTCATACATTTTGGCTCGAATGAAAGTAATAACCCAGGGCCGGTGGTTGTGGGCCAGAACGATTACCTCAACCATTGTGGGGCAAGGATTAGACTCGGTGGTCTTTATTTTTATTGCCTTTGCCGGAGTCATACCCGCGGCCGGTTTAATAAACGCCACAATCACGCAATGGATATTCAAATCAGCCTATGAGGCCCTGGTTACGCCGGTAACTTACGCTGTAACCAATTATCTGAAGCGGATAGAAGGTATAGATACGTTTGACTATGAGACCAACTTTAACCCTCTCGCTTTAGGTGATTGAAGGGGAGAATTTGATCGAAAATGATGCCCTCGGACAAACAGTCTGAGGGTTTTTTTATTGGGCCAGACATAAACCGTTTAACGCTGCTTGTCTCGTTGACATTTAGTGTCAAATAGACTAATATGGGCCCATATCTATGGTGAAAATTTGAATTTACGTTTGGACTCTTCTCAAGTCTGTCAGGGAGACAAGCATGAACCAACAGGCAGGTTATCTTTCAGTCCGGCAAGCGGCCGATTTCATTTCCGTGTCTCAACGGACTATTCGACGCTATATTGATCAGAACATCTTGCCGGCTTATCGCATACCCGGCAGCAATACCATCCGCATTAAGCGCGATGATTTAGAGACAATGCTTGAGCCGGTCAATCCATCTGCCGCAGAGAAGGTCAAGGCTTAATTCAGGATGAAACGCTGTCTGATTATCGGCTGTTCGCAGACCAAAATCAATACGCCGGGCGACATCCCGGCCATCGAACGCTACGACGGCCCGGCCTTTCGGGTGCTGCGACGCTTTTTGGCAAACGAATCGCCACGCCATCAGGCAGACCAATTGGACGTGTTCATCCTTTCGGCTGAATATGGTCTGATTGAGGGGAAGAAAGAAGTCCCGGTTTATGACCGGCGGATGACCCAACAACGAGCTGGGGAAATCCACGATGATGTACTAAATACATTCAAACAGAAAATCACCGGCCAAAACTACACCGAGTTATTTCTGTCGATGGGCAAGACCTATCTGTTAGCCCTGGACGGATTTGAAGAACTGCTCTCTCCAGCTACTAATGTCATTGTTTCCAGAAAAACCGCCGGTCGTAAACTGACCGAGTTAAAAGCCTGGCTGACCGGACAAGAGGAACCTGTCTCCGGCCAACTATCTCTACCGCTCGACGACACCGGTCAAAATGGTCGCTTCGCCTATCCGGTCAGAGGAAAAGCTCGCTTAAAAGGCGTTGAATTGACTACTACCCCCGAGGAAATCTATGAGGTTGCCCGCCAGGCTTTGGCCACAGAAGCCGGCAAGCCGCACAACTTCAAAGATTGGTACGTGCTGGTGGATGAGCAGAAAGTGGCTCCCAAGTGGCTGGTCAGCCAACTATCGGGGGCGCCGGTTAGCCAATTTGACGCCGGCGCGGCCCGCCGGGTACTTAACGCGCTGGGGATTCCCATTTACAGAAACGGATAATTAACTGACGCGCCAGAAGATGTAATCCTTCTGTCAAAGGTGATAGATGAACCACAAATCCCGAACTTGTAGAACAATGAAACAGACACAGCCGCCGGCTACTGAGAACTGACTCGGTAGCCGGTTTTTTGTTGTTTTGTTCGCAATAGAGAACATAGCTGTGATGCAGCAGAGGCAATCATCGTGTCAAGACAGACACCCACCAGGCTAGGACATAAATTAAGACTGATTCGTGATTACCTTAACTTCACCCTGGACGAAATGGCCGGGGCCATCGGTCGTCACGACTCTGCCCGCCGTTCGCGGGTGCATGAGTGGGAAACCGGCAAACGCCAGCCCGACCTGACCAGCTTGTTGGCCTATGCCCGATTGGTGGGAGTCTCCACGGATATGTTGATTGATGATGAAACCGAATTATCGCTGCCCAAGAAAAGTAACTGATGACAAAATCTATCCAGACCATCCGGCGAGTGCAGGATCGCCAGGCCGACTTTGAGCGCTACTACCAGGGCTTGCTGACCACTTACTCCCATTATTCGGCCCTCAAGAGGGAGTTGCACCGGGCGGTAGAGGGGTAGCTGTTCTTTCAAGAATAGGAGACTATGCGTGACACGGACCCAAACGCCCTCAATTGTGTATGCCGGGCTAGACGAGAGCGGGTCATTGACAGCCGCCGCGCCATTGTTTGTGATGGCAGTTGTGATTGTCCCTCGCCCTGGGGCAGTACAGAACTTGATCAAACGAACTGCCTTGCGCTCTGGAAAGCGGCTGAAACGTCAGCGCAAGGCTGGCTCGGAATTGAAGTGGCGTAACGCCAGTCAGCGTATTCGCCAGGGGGTTCTGAACAGATTAGCCCAGGCTGAGGCGGCAATTTTCACCTTGACGGTGCGCAAGAGGGGGCGGCGGATCGAGGATACCCCTGAGAATTACGCCATTCTATCGTGTGAGCTACTGCGACAATGTTGGGATGTGTACCCCAACGTGGCCCTATTATTGGACCGTCATTTTACGTCGCCGGCCCAGATTGCGGCGGTGAACACATATATCTATCGTCACTGGCCAACACAGGGCGTGCTGTCCATTAGCCACATAGACAGCCAGCGCAGCCCTTTGGTGCAGTTAGCCGATTTTGTGGCGGGCAGCGTGTACGATTGGCATAAAACAGGCGACCCGACGTTCAACTTGATTGAGGAAAAGGTGGACGCAGCCCTGGTGGAGGACTGGCAATATATCAAAGCCCGCTGGCTGAAGCGGAAATAAAAAACGGAACCCCCAAGATGGCACGCTCCGGTTTATCGCCGGGGAGGGTGGATAGACCACCTTCCTGCCTGACCTGGCCTTACGTTCCGTTGTGAGTATATTATAGCAGGAATTGGTCCAGTAGACAAATGCCAATGGGTGTGTCCCAAATTTTGGGAAAACACAGGGGGGAATTGGGGGGACACCCCCCACAAGCCCCCCGGCGTTCTAAAATCTGGGACGCACCCAATGCCAATGGGCGCGGGATAGAGATGGCGTTATGAAAAACCCACAAGAGATTATTAACAACCTATCACCCACCGATGCCCTATCCATCCTAAAAACGCTGGCAGCGAATGATGAACAACTGGCTAACCGCATCGCCAAGATAGCTCTGGACCGTTTGAGCCAGGTAGACCCGGAAGAAGTAGCCGTTGTTGTATAAAATGAGATAATCTTACGAAAAGAGGAAACCCCATTGATAAAATTCTTTCTCTCAAATGC
Organism: Chloroflexota bacterium; assembly: GCA_024277275.1. Classification (GTDB taxonomy): domain Bacteria; phylum Chloroflexota; class Anaerolineae; order 4572-78; family J111; genus JAJRVO01. The sequence goes on along the minus strand of JAJRVO010000268.1, from coordinate 17,980 downwards.
CGAAGACCTGGTTGATCCCAATTACAATTTTCTAACCGACGAACATCCACCCAACCGAGATCGCTGGCGTGATGATGTCTATGCCCATCAGCTTTTTAGCGAGCCAATATCTGATGGCGTCTTTTTATCTGGAGTGGCTAAACCAAGCCTAAAAAAACGGGTCGAGGCAGCCGGCGGCGTCCATGCTTTTTTGCGTCTCTCGCCTGATGTGCCGGTTATGGGCGACTGCGGCGCTTTCAACTATAAAGAGAAGGATATCCCCCCCTACCAGACCAAGGAGATAGTGGAAACGTACCAACGTCACGATTACACGCTGGGCGCTTCTATTGATCACTTAATAGACCCTAAATCATCCCTCGATGAAAAACAACGGCGTTGGGACATTACCCTTGACAATGCTGAACAGTTCATCAGCAAGCATCGCTCAACGCAGTTAGATTTTACTCCCATTGGTGTGGCCCAGGGCTGGGATCCAACCTCTTATCGCCAGGCAGCGGAGAAATTGTTAGCGTTCGGCTACGAGTATGTAGCTATTGGCGGGGTAACTCGACTGCATGTTAAGCATCTCAAACCTATTCTGAAAGAGGTTTCTACTGTCTTGCCAGGTGATGTCGATTTACATCTCTTGGGCATCGCCCGACTCTCAGACCTTGCGCTTTTTCAAAGTATAGGGGTAACCAGTTTTAATGGCTCTACCCCAATAAGGCGGGGAACGATGGGCGAATACTGGACGGTTCCTGGCAAAAAATACGAGGCTATTCGGATTCCGTCAGCTAACCGCAAACACAGGCAATACCGTTCGTCTGGTAGACTCAGGCGATTGGATGATATTTTTGATGAAGGCGAGATTTCAGAAAAAGAATTTACAAAACTGGAACAGGCTTGTTTATCCATGTTGCGAGCTTACGACAAGGGGAAAACTTCTTTAGATGAAGTCCTCAATACTATACTTCAATTCAACCGTCTGAACGGCGATACGCGGGATCGAAGGTCAAAATATGAACAAACGCTGTATGACCGTCCCTGGCAAACCTGCCCTTGCGAGGTTTGTCAAGATATTGGTATTGAAGTGATCATTTTTCGCGGCAATGATCGCAACCGACGGCGAGGGTTTCACAATGCCTGGATATTCTATCGTCAACTTCAGGCCGCGCTTGAGGCAGGGAGGTAAAATGACGCTCAAATTCTATCTCCCCAATTTTGAAGACATGGTTGACCCCGACTATGACTTTGATGGCGACCAACCTTCTCCCAAGCGTAAAGACCGGTGGGCACACGACAAGTTTGCCCACCAATTTTTTCCTGATGAACAAATTTTTGATGGAATGCTTATCTCTAAAGCCTCACTCTCCCCTGCGGTTGAAGAGCGTATTAAACGAGCTGGCGGTGTTCACGCTTTCACGCATCTCGACTCCGACATTCCGGTTATGGGCGACTGTGGGGCGTTTACTTATATTTTGGAGGAAGAACCGCTCTATACTGTCCAACAAGTTTTGGATTATTACCTAGACCTCAAACTTAATTATGGTGTTTCTCTGGATCATTTAGCTTTTGTCACGATTGAGATGCTAGAAAAGGCCTTCGAGAAAAGCAAAATCAAAGAGAGGTGGTGGGCCGGTCAGACAACTGAGAAAATCCAGAGACAACGTTTTAACCTAACACTGCAAAAGGCTCAAGAATTTTGGGATTTACACGCTCGTCAAAAACCAGGTTTTACTCCTATCGGTATCGCCCAGGGCGGAACGCCAGAACTTTACTATGAAGCTGTCGAAAAGCTGATCGAAATAGGCTACGAATACATTGCGTTGGGCGGGCTGGTACGCAGTAAAGACCAGGACATCATTGCTATTTTGGAGAAAATACAATCTCTAATTCAAGATAATATCCAATTGCATATATTTGGGGTGGCCCGGTTGTCACTGATACCCCACTTTCTGCGTTTGGGCGTTACCAGCACCGACAGCGCAGCGCCTCTGCGCCGGGCCTTTCTGGGGACCGGAGAGGATAACTATTGGACCGCCGACAGTCAAAAATACGCCGCCATTCGCGTGCCCCAGGTCAAAGGACGGCAGGGTAAGCGAGGTGTGGACTCGGTCCAGGAGGTGTTAAAACGAAACGGTCGCCTGTCCGCCGAGTCTCTAGAAGAGTTGGAACAGCAAACTTTAAGGACACTTAGGGCTTATCATCAGAATGCAATAACCCTGGATGAAACCCTGAGAACTGTTTTGGCCTATGACAAACTCTACGGCATCGAGCGCGACTACACCGCAGCCTACCAGCGCACTTTAACTGATAGACCCTGGCAGCAGTGTGGTTGTCCCATTTGTAAGGAAGTTGGGGTCGAAGTCATCATCTTTCGGGGTAACAATCGTAACCGCCGGCGGGGGTTTCATAATGTAAAAATCTTTTACGATCAGTTTCAGCGCGTGGTCCAAAATCCCACAGAACATGAAGTTCAATCGGGTTATCAACTTCAACTTGAAGTATAGGTAAAACTTCACTCTGCAAATAAAGCCAAAGGCGGCAATCAATGTATAACGTTGGTGATGAAATAGACAGAGTCATTTCTCGATACGCCAGTTTGCTGTGTTTAAGCACCCAAGTCAGCGAGGCAGACGTGAACGGGTTTGTCTGGACTAACGACAGGTATGGTATTGGCAAATTGGTGGCTGTCAATGGCAGAAAAGGCTGTGTATCCTTCTTTCACTCCATTACAGAGGTGGAGGAAAGAGAATACCCTCTGACCGGTCTTGGTCGGGCCCGTCTATCTGCCCAAACCCGGGTCTATGTGCGTGATGATGACACAGATCGGCGGCGAGTAGGGCGTGTTCTTTGGGATTTTCAAGAAGCGGACCAGATCTGGTATGAGGTCCGTTTCCCAAACAACCGTCAAGCTAAATTTCCGGAAGCAATGTTGCAAGTAAGATGCCTCCTGCCAAAAGTGGATCCAACCGAGGTGCTGGCTTACGGCGGTATGGAAACACAGTTCCTCTATGATCGACGCTGGCGGACTGTTGAAGCATTGCTCAAAGTGCGTGCCACCAGTCGTGGATTAACAGGATTGCTCTCATCCTCTATAGAATTGGTGCCACACCAGGTGGAGATCGTCCGCCGGGTACTCGAAGATCCAATCCAGCGGTATATGCTGGCTGATGAAGTTGGGCTTGGTAAGACAATCGAAGCCGGGGCGGTCATCAGACAATGTCTTTTGGATAACCCCAACGAATACGTTGTTGTGTTGGCCCCTTCCACTCTGGTTCGACAGTGGCAACAAGAGTTGGAAGAAAAGTTTCACATTGAAGAATTTCCGGATAGTGTCATCGTGCTTCCGTTTGAAGACCTATATTTGCTAGAGGAAGGTGAATGTGACCTGTTGATAGTTGATGAAGCTCACCTGTTAGTAGATAAAGAGGCAGTCTCTCGCCGTGATTTTGACCATTTGGTTCGTATTGCTCACAGCAGTCGCCGGTTACTTTTGTTATCCGCAACACCGGTTCTTGGCCATGAAGAGGCCACACTGGCTTTGCTCCACTTGTTGGACCCGGTCACTTATCGTCTTGAAGATCGCGAAAGATTTGGAAAGCGCATTGAACGCCGGCAAGAGTATGGCCAAAGGTTGCTGTCCCTGAATCCCAACCTTCCCCCGCCGATTTTGAATCATGCTATTCAACAGGTATTACAAACTTTTCCCGATGACACTGTCATCACTCAACTGGCTGATCAATTAAAACAACCAGACGCCGACGTGGAGTACACCATTGCTCTCCTCAAGAAACACATTGCTGAAACCTATCGTCTGCACCAACGTCTTTTGCGTACCCGCCGACGTGATCTTGGCGGTCGAGAATTATTGCCAAGGCAGAGTTCATTGGGGGTAGAAGTTGATGACGATGAACGAATCCCTGCTGTTTGGGAAGGACTGGATGATTGGTGGTACGCTTCGCGGCGTGCTGTCGATGATTTGAGAGAAAAAGATGCAACTACCGCGACATAGTTGGAAACCAGGCTGGCTGGGCGATATGCAAAGTTTTTCGAGGCTCTGGGTCGTAGCGTCGATGAATTTGCATTGGAGTTATAGCGGCAGTGGCAGGCTGCTGTCAAAGGGGAGTTGCCAACATTTGCCGGTGAAGATGAAATTTTTTCCGCCGTTATGAAATCAGCTTCTGTTGAACCCACAATGTTCGATATTAGTGACTATTTGATGACTAACTTTGAGGGATATGACATCACCAGCGATTTGAACGTTACGCCCCGTGTTGGTCTGGCAGCAGCTTCGTTAACGCTAATGGTTAGAGGGTTAACTACTGCCAACCACTCAAAGATCAAAGTTGTTGCCTTCTCATCATCAACTCGTTCTGCTCAAGAACTATATGAGTGCTTATTGGCTGTTAACAACCAGGATACCGTTTTTGGCATCTTCGAGTATATGTCTCCAGATGATGTAGAAACTGCGATCAGGCAGTTTCGGTACGGCCCAAAGACGGCCGTTATCATATGTGATAGGAGTGGTGAGTTAGGCTTAAACTTCCATTTTGCCCAAGGGATCGTTCACCTTGACCTTCCCTTATCTCCAGCGCGGTTGGAACAGCGAATTGGCCGGATTGATCGCTTCGGCCGGCGGCAAGAGATCATCCGACAGCGGGTCATCATTCCCAGTGATGAAAACCGCAGCCCGTGGTTGGCCTGGTATGAATTGCTAAAGAGCGCCTTCAAGATATTTGATCAGTCCATTTCCGAAGTTCACTTTGTTCTTGACGAGCTTGAGCAAGATATTGTGCTGGCGCTTTACCGAGAAGGATCTGCCGGTCTCAAGGAGATGACAATACCGGTGGGCCAAGAATTGGATCAGGAACGGCAGCGACTTGACGAACAGTACGCTCTTGACCGGCTGGCTACAGACGAAGAAGAGGCAATAACACTGTTCACCAGCCTTAAGGAGACTGACGGAAATGAGCATCACCTGGCAAAAACAGTTGACCAATGGCTACAACGGGTCTTACAATTCTCTCACATGTACGCCCCCTATGTGGGCCATAATGTATTTACTTACCGTTGGAATGAGCAGAAGACGTTAGTTCCACAATGGCCGTGGCGTATCTTTCTAATGGATGGTCTGGATCGCAAAGATGAACGCCGTTTCATTACGTATCACCGTGCGGTAGCCAAGCAACATTCAGAGGTGGCTTTAATGCGCCCCGGGTTTTCCCTGATCGATAGAATTGAACGGTTTATGATTTGGGATGATCGAGGCTCTGCCTTCGCTACTTGGCGGATGGATCCCGGCTGGTTGGTTAGTGAACGCGGAGAATGGATGGGATTTCGTCTGTGCTATGTCATTGAGGCAGACATTGGCTTGATAGCGGAAATGCTAAGTAACCACATTGAACCCCACCTTATTCCCAGCATACGACGCCGTACCGATGGTTTTCTTCCTCCCTGGACAGAGATGTTACATATCGATCTCGATTTTCAGGAAGTTAACGATAGCGAATTATTGACTATTCTTACACGTTCTTATTTCAGTACCCCCAACGATACCGGTCAGCGCGATTATAACCTGGGCAGCCGGCATAAGGCATTATTCGGGCTAATCGACCCGCAAGCATTTATCGATCTCTGCCGTCAGGTACGAAAGCAGTCTGAAGAGATTGTACGGAACAGTTCTCGTTTCCTTGAACGAACCAGGCAAGCTAATCAGCGTACACGCCAGGAATTAGAAATTCGTAATGATCGATTACGTCAACGAAATGAGGCCATATTTCGTGAGACAGGTGATCGTGACCCGAATATTGATATGGAAATTGCCATTAATGAGGCAATCATCAAAGGGGTAACGCAGCCCCGTGTCCATCTCGACTCAATAGGCTTTTTCATCGTAGCTGATTATCCGCCGGATGAGGTGATGGGCGATGAATAAGATGCCATTACAAGGGTGGGCAGCATTCGAGGCTATTAAACGCTTGCTGACGGGAGAACAGGTAGAAGATGTCACATTTACAGAACCACTTTTTCACCGTGTTCAATCTGCACTGCGCGGTCAGATACGATCATCTCCATTGGATTTAGCCGTTCTAATCCGTCAAGTGCTTCGTTTCCAAACACTGCGATATTCCGGTTCAACCCCGGCATGGCTTCAGATTAAAGGAGAGAGTGATTGGCCTACCGAAGCAGAGTGGAAGAAAGTTGGTGTTATGGTCAAGCCTGACCAAGATAATTTACTATTAGAAGCCTTGCCTTGGATTCCAGATTGGCTACCAAACGTCGGTCCAGAAGGTGTTGATGCAGCCGTTGCGGGCGTAGCACAACGCCGCCAATTTCAGCAAGTGCCCGGCGATCCGTTTCTTTCCAAGTTTGGACGAACCCAATATCTATCACCTGGACAACGGGCTGCGGTTCGGGCAACCCTAACCACCCCTCCGGGAGCAACATTATTAGTCTGTCTGCCTACTGGTGAGGGCAAAAGTCTTGTCTTTCAAGTGCTGGCAGAGTTTGGTTTTGGCGATGGCAGCCAGACTTCAGGGGTAACACTTGTTGTAACCCCTACAATTACTTTAGCCCTGGATCAAGAACGCGCTACACGGGAATTGGGTATGCCCAATATTCCTCGGGCCTACATCGGCGGTAATGACGAAAGAAATGCTGAAATTATTGAGCGCATTGCCAATGGAACGCAGGGGTTGTGCTTTGCCTCACCTGAAGCAGTTTGTGGTCGTCTACGCTATGCCTTGCTGGAAGCGGCCCGCAACCTTCATTTACGCGCCCTGGTTATAGATGAAGCCCACTTGGTCGATGCCTGGGGAGCCAACTTTCGACCAGAATTTCAGCTTTTGAGTGGGGTGCGCCACGATTTACTGGAAGCTGTTGGCGCCGGTGAGCAGTTCCGAACCTATCTGTTATCGGCAACTCTAACCGGTGAAACGGTTACCACCTTGCAAAAACTTTTTGGTTCTGACAGTGATGGCGTTTTGGCAGATTCTGCTGTTTGCGCAACGGCCCGCCTACGACCAGAAATTGACTACTGGGTCTCTCAATCCTGTTATCAAACAGAGCAACAGCAGCGTGTTCTTGAAGCAGTTTATCATTTACCGCGTCCGGCTATTTTATACGTTACTGAGGTAAAACAGGCTCAACAGTGGTATCAGAAACTCAGACAAGAAGGTTTTCGACGTTTGACTTGTGTGACTGGGGAAAGCCGGGATACAGAGAGACGCCAGGCTGTAGAGCAGTGGAAAGATGGTTCAATAGATCTTGTCGTGGCCACCTCGGCCTTTGGCCTGGGTATAGACAATGCGGAAGTGCGAACAATTATTCATGCCTGCGTGCCCGAAACTTTAGACCGTTTCTATCAAGAAGTAGGCCGTGGAGGACGCGATGGACGGGCCAGTATCTCCCTCATCATCCCTACTGAGCCTGATTTACAGACAGCCCGAAATTTAAATCAACGGCGTTTGATTAGTGTAGAGCGAGGGCTAGAACGTTGGCAAGCTATGTTTGATCATCCAAGCCGCGAATATCACGGCGAAAATGTCTTTACGGTGCGTTTAGACGTACCACCAGGTGTCAGCAAAAAAGATATCGACATGGTTAGTGAGGAGAATACCCAATGGAACGCCCGCACCCTGGCCCTTATGACCAACGCTGGATTAATCTTACTACAGGGGTTAGGCACAGTTCACCAATCATCTGGCGACGATAGCATAGAAAGCGATCAGTCCGATGAAATCTGGCACCCGGTACAAACTATCAAGGTTCTTAATCCGAGTCATTTGGACCCTGCGGTTTGGAATACTATCGTTGAACCAGAGCGGCAGCGATTTAAGTCGGCCCTTGATGAGAACCTTAACCGAATGAGGCGTCATCTTAAACAGAAAGATTGTGTTGCCGAAATACTAGCGCCGCTATATGAGGTTTACTCTCCAGACCAAAAACAACTATTGATCCCCGTCACCAAAGCCTGTGGCGGCTGCGCATACTGTCGTCGGCAAGGACGGCCGGCTTGGCAAGACCCACCGTTGGGATCATCACCACCCTGGCCAGGCGTACCAGCCAGTGATCCCGTTACCAGCTTGCTAGGACCGGACCAGCGATTGCTTGTCTTCTGCCCACTTGAGTTCCTTGTCCCAACCCAGGCCAAGCTCTCCAGACGTTTAAAGCGTAGGTTTCACAAGGCGTTATCTGAATTTATTAACTCCGGAGTACGCAATCTGGTGGTGTTACCGGGGATTGAACTGGATATGGCTCTTTTGCAGCGGGAAGTAAGATGGTTGTTTTTTGTTAGCGATAGCATGATTGCAAATCAACTGCCTCAGGGACCGTCAATTGTCCTGACCCCACTCGATACTCGACTGGAGTCACAAGAACTACGGAAATCACGCCAACCTGATCAGGCGCGTATCTACTTCCTAATAGAAGGATTTAGAGATCCGGTTAGGCCAGACGTTCCGTTTTCTGAAACGAACAAAGGGCGACAGATGACTCTAGATGAACTTCAAAGGAGAGTTCTATGAGCGTTATCTCTAATCTGACGGCAATGCCGAATCGGATAGAAATAGTATATCGTTATCTCGGTATTTGTGAAGATATTGGTATGAGCAAAGATGATTTGAAGCAGGCTCTTTGTCCCCCGGCTTTGGGAAGCGGCATCGCGGATGATGTAATAAACGAAGCCAATCGTTTGGGCATCATCGAAGCTACTTCCGATGGATATTATCGCCTTTCCAGAGAGCTACGCAAGACCCCCGCCCTAAATTTTCTTGAGTGGCTAGAAGCTCGTCTGCTTGATCCAGTCCAGGCAGAGAAAGTGGGCCAGGCTAACTTTCCAGACGCCTTGGCCTGGTTGTTAGAACAAGACCCGGCTGAACCATTTGAGTTCGGAGACAATATCTCAGGTCTTATCACTGCCCAATGTGGGGCTGATGTGGGCGCTTTTGAGTTGAGTAATCGGGCCAGGTCACAGAACTTCGTTTACTGGGCGCAGTTTCTGGGCTACACCTGGCGCTTACGAGTTGGTAACACCGAAGTAGTTATGCCTGATCCCACTCGAGCCATTGAACGGCATTTATCACATTTATTGGCGCAGACGGGAGAACTATTGATAGAGGAGTTGCTGGATGCTTGGGCGTCGCGTAGCCCTGTACTGGAAGGAGGTAGTGTTCGACAGAAAATCATTAAGTTATGTTCAAGTGATGTCCTTCGTGATCCAAAGATTCTCTCTCATTCTACTTCTATGGCGCTCTTGCGGTTGGAGAAACGTGGGATAATTAAGTTAGAACGGCGTGCTGACGCATTGGCTTACACCCTCAACACTAAACCAAACCCTAGACCAATTAGCCACGTAGTTTGGCAGAAAGGCAGGTGACGCAATGACCTTCAGGCGTTATATCTGTTGGGAAGCCGATCAGGTTCATCAAATTTTAAACCCCGATGCAGAATATGTGGCTAATGAAGTCTTTTTGGCCATTCACAGTGAACACCCTTTGTGGATGATTGATTTCAACGATCCTCGTAAGCGCTGGCAACAAGATGCAAAGAGTTTTCTGGCGGAATTTCTTGCTCCAAATCGCAATCATGTTCAAGTGGCGGTAACTGGCGATTCTGGCTCTGGCAAATCTCACCTGATTCATTGGATGAAGCTAAACATTCCACCGCGTGAAGACCAATATGTGCTATCTATCCCTCGTTCAGGAACGAGTTTACGGGGTATATTAGAAAGTATTATTAAGGTTCTTCCGCCTGAATGCCAACGCAAATATCAAGAGAGGCTGGGAATGGCAGGCTACTATAACGAAAACCGTTCACAACGTCGAGAACGGCTACTGGACGAAATTGCCTTAGCCATTCAGAGCGACACGCCTAGAGATGACTCACAAGATCCACAAACCGAAGCCTGGTTGATCGAAAATCTACCTCATCTTTTTCATGATCCATATTATCGCCAACAGTATAGCCCAAATGAGGCCGGAATCATCGGCCAATTGGTGACACACATTACGGAGACATCCCAGAAATATCACCGTATAACGGAGCGCCGAGCTTTCCATCGAGATGATTTGCCACGTAGCGGTGTTGATGTGATGAAGATGTCTGAAGTGGCCCGTGATTTCTACAACCCCTTACTTGGTATGCCCGAGTATCTGGACTTTGCTGTGGATATCATCAATCGCAACCTCGATGCCGCTATCGGACGGATGTTGAACTTTACCGGCGACCAGCTTATCCAGCTTATGAAGGACGTTAGACAATTCTTGTATCAAGAAGGCAAGAAACTGATTCTGCTCATTGAAGACTTCGCTCGCACCCAGGGTATTGATGGTGCCTTGCTTGAAACTCTTATCGAGTCAGGCAGGACAGATGCAAACGGATTGTGTGAATTACGGTGGGCAATGGCGGTCACCACCGGTTACTACGAGCGCCTCCCTAACACCGTCCAGACCCGAATGACTTTTGTCATAGATATGAACCTCCCGGTAGGTGGCGAAAATGCCCTTATCGATAACAATGATATCATCGCCTTTACCTCGCGTTATCTCAACGCAGTCCGTTTGGGTAGCGCCAGGTTGCAAAATTGGTATCAAAACGAAGCAAGGGGGAACCAAATAGTTGAGGTACCTAGCCATTGTGACAAATGTGAACACCGGGAGGTTTGTCACAGAATTTTTGACCAAGCCAATGGCTTTGGTTTGTATCCATTCACTTCCAAAGCTCTTTTGAATATGGCTAGACACAAGGACGTTATACAAGAAAAGTTTAACCCTCGACGGTTAATCAAGGATGTTTTGGCAGAGGTTCTTGATAGTCATCGATCTGAGCTAATTGATGGTGAGTTCCCAAGCGAAATCTTGCGTTCAAAGATGCTTCAGCAGGGACAAGGTCTTGCCCCGGCCGATGTCGATAAATTACAAAGAAGCAACCCTAACCATTATAAACGACAACGAACGGTATTAGAGTTGTGGGGAACACTTGATAAGCTGATCAAATTGCCCGACGGCTTATACGACGCTTTTGACTTACCTGTTCCAAAATTGGTAGAAGGCAAAGACAACGGAGAAGAAGCAGACCAAATTAAAGAAAAAGAAGCTGAAAAGGAAGAAAAAAAGGGTGCGGAAAAGGATAAGATTTCTCGCTCATCTCGAGTTAGTGATCCCAAAATTGAAGCAATACACGAGTGGGCTAATGGCACTCGTTTATCGGAAAGAGTGGCAGGTGACCTGCGTAAACTCGTTTACGATGCCGTTATCTCTTACATCGACTGGGACGCAATTGGTTTAGAACGAACTTACTTTACTCAGCGGACAAATGGACCATTCCGCGAACGTTTTATTATTTTCCGCAATCAGCAAACCCAGGCTACGCCAGGAACAGTTCGATTGACCATCCCTTTGACAGAAGACAAAGATGATCTCAGAAGATCGGCTTTGGCTCTTGAGGGCTTGTTTCAGTTTCGTCATCATCGAAACTGGAGCTTCCCAGATGGAGAACGTTACTTGATTGCTTTGAGTGAATGTTTAGAGGAATGGTCAACAACTCTGCTCGATCAATTTCAACGTCTGCCGGACGGACACAGCGAGTGGGATCCATCACCTCTTGCCATTGAATTACTGGTCACCGGAGCTGCTTTAGCCGGCCTTCTATCAGCGTCTGACAATACACTTGTAACGCAGGTCAATGCCCTGTTTGAAAAATGGCCGGATGAAGCCCCGGTACAATCACCGGAATGGAAAAAACTCTACCAAGAAATTCGCCGCCAAAGGGCTACGCTGGATAAAGTTATCCAGGCGCGAGCCTCGGGAACAAAGGGGGGACAGACAGGCGGTTTTATTAACACCGCGACCATCATTTCCGCCTTACAAAAACTACAGCACACTTGGGCGCCCAACGCAGCTATGCCTCAAGATGTAGACCGCTTGCGTGATCCCTACCGTGTGCTGGTAACTCTCTACAAAAAGACAAAAATTGCCCTATCTACGGTTATTCAGCAGGAATATCAACATAAAACAGATTGGCTTAATCAGGTACTTCAACACATATCCCTAGACACAGAGCCGAAAGCGTTAAGCGAGGCCCTGTACCAAGTTCGTGAAAAGGCCATAGGCATCGGTTTGGCAATAGACTATAGAGTTCTAAATCAATTTGATACTGCCCGCATTGAATTTGAAAGCATTGACCTGACCACCACACTTAAGGAAATCTCAGATCTTAGCAAAGTTGAAGTAGATGTAAAATTGCTGCCACAATTGGCTAATATCTCACACCTGCGAACCATACAGACAACTCATGAATTCTTGCAAGCCGCAACACGCTTGCTAAAGGAAATCGAACGGGTGATACAGCGAGAAGTTAATAACTTAGAAAAGCCCGGTGAACTGAATGTTTCAGCAGTCCAGCAGCAAATTCGGGATAGCCTTAAGGAATTGAAGCAGTTACTCACTATCTTTTCGGAGGGGGCCAATGCTAATTGAAGATGCTGAACGTGTTGCAGAAAAAATAAATGAACTGGAACGCAAACGCGAAATTGCCAAGTCAATTAAAGGTTATCAAACCCGAGCTGAGAAGCTTGAAACACCTTCAAATCTTCTCAAAATTTATTCGGCGGCAATAACGGAGTTTCAAAAACTCGGAATTGTAGTTGACTTAAAGGATTGCTCACCAACAGCCCACATGCTGAAAGCGCACGTAATCCAAATTGAGTCTGATTTTGAAACCGAGCCACAAAATATTCTTGAGAGCGATGAAAAACTACGGCATCAATTTTGGGAATTACTTGAAGTCAATAAATTCCCAAATACCGTAAAAAGCGCCTTATTAAAAGCGTGGCGGCAATATGTTGATAAATTGATTCCCACTCGAAAAACCGATCTACTTGATACTCTTGCATTGGTTCCGGCGCTTAAATCAGATGCTTACCAAATTCACCAATTATATGATGAGGTCAACCAACGCCGGCAAAGATTACCACAGACATCATCAGATTTTGAGCGTTTACAGACTATCCGCAAAAAATTAGCTGAACTCTGGCAACGCTTTGGGGGCGATGTCATTCCAGAAGAGGTCTTGAAATTCTTGCGTTCTGCATCTTCACAAAACGGCGCGCGCCTTGTCCAACTAACGCCAACTGTCCAAGATTGGCTGAAGGAACATAACTTGGAGCAATCTGTACGACTTGTGTTCTGAGTAATTAAGTTATTGCGATATACTCAAAACAGGCATATCGAATAATCAAAACCTTAGGCTGGATTATGAGTCAATCCAATATACTGGATACCATCATCGATAGATTACTTGAGATTATTGAGCAACATGAGCTTTTCTCACTGCGTTGGGGCTATGTTGATGGGAGCTTGCCCGAACACGAGCTTTTCGATCTGGCAGAGGAAATCCTAACTGAAGCAGAAATTGAATTTGACGCAGAAGACCTGGTTGAAGAACTTATTGATCGACGGCTCCTATTCGAGTTTAATCTGCCGGATGGAACCTACGGCTTCAGGTCTCGCTTTGCCGAGGGCATGCGCCTGCTTAGTAAACTGAAGCAGTTATTTCCGAATAAACCCTGGTTAATAGCGCCAAACCTGGTTTCAGACTATCGAGTAGATGCGCGACCAAAGTTGATACCACGACGAGACATCCAAGCCAATGATGCTATCGAAACATTCGATCTGTCAGGTAAGCTCCAACGGCAGGTTGCGTCAGCGGTCTTACACCCTGGCAGTGAAGCGCTTCAACTGTCACGTTTTCAGGTAGAAGCTACGCAACGCATTCTCCACAGCGATGAGGCAAATCGGGGAGTTGTAGTTTCGGCCGGCACAGGGAGCGGTAAAACGTTGGCTTTTTACCTGCCTGCCATCATTAAGATTAGCGCCTGGCTTGACCAGGGGCCATCTTGGACTAAGGCGCTTGCCATTTACCCTCGCCGCGAACTGCTTAAGGATCAATTTGGCGAAGCCTTCCAGTTCGCCCGGCGCATTGATAACGTATTGAGAACTCATGATCGACGCCCACTGATTATCGGAACTTTCTTTGGCCTTACGCCTAATCGGTGCGACACTACTTCAGTTGAACGAGTTGGCTGGATTAAAGGGGGCGGGGGATATATTTGCCCGTTCCTGGTCTGCCCTGATTGTGGAAGACAAATGATCTGGCGCGAGGCAGATATTGGGCGCAAAGCGGAACAATTACATTGCCGCAATGCAAACTGTCACTGGGTTGTTACGGAAGAGCAAGTGACCTTAACCCGGCAAAGGGCCAGAGAGCATCCCCCGGACATTGTTTTTACAACGGTTGAAATGTTGCACCAGCGGCTCAATGATACCCGGCAGCGAATTGCACTTGGGCTGCATCCTGATCGTGAACGCCGGGCACGAATTGTGTTGCTTGATGAGATCCACACCTATGAGGGCACAACCGGCGCCCAAAGCGCTTTGGCCTTACGTCGCTGGCGTCATATCAATGGTCGTCCGGTTCAGTTTGTCGGACTTTCGGCCACGCTGCGTGAAGCGCCAAAGTTTTTTGCTGAGTTAACCGGTTTGTTTGAACACGACGTGGTTGAGGTAACGCCTCTTCAGGAGGATCTCAACCCCATAGGCATGGCTTACCAGGCCATCCTGCGAGGCGATCCGGTTTCTCAGACAAGCTTGCTCTCCACATCAATCCAGACCTCCTATTTACTGGCTCGTCTGTTAGACTCGCCGGATAATGGGCGGTCGGAAGGACGCTTTGGTCACCGCGTGTTTGTCTTTACTGACGATCTCGATGTGACCAACCGGCTTTTTGATAACCTACGTGATGCAGAGGCATACGACATTTTCGGGCGTCCGGATGCTCGTCGGGAACCTCTTGCCGATCTGAGAGGAAGCAATCAGCCTAATCCTCATCGTCAGGATATCGCCGGTCAGCGATGGCGAGTTTGTGAAGAGATTGGCTGGCCTTTAAATCAGCGCTTAAGCTTAAGCCGCACCACCTCACAAGACCAGGGGGTCGAGGCAGGAAGTAATATCGTTGTGGCCACTGCCGCGCTTGAGGTCGGTTTTGATGATCCTGAAGTGGGGGCGGTACTCCAACATAAGTCGCCTCATCTCCTGGCATCGTTTGTCCAACGTAAGGGACGCGCCGGACGTACAGCAAAAATGCGCCCCTGGATGGTCACTGTTTTGTCTGACTATGGTCGTGACCGTTTGACGTATCAGGCCTACGAGCAATTATTCGACCCGACCTTACCGCCGCAGCGACTACCGGTCAAGAACCGTTACATCCTACGTATGCAGGCAGTGTGTGCCTTTATTGACTGGCTGGCTCAAACTGCCCAGGCTTCAGGACACAAAGGCTGGTGGTGGAGTGTACTAAATGGGCCTACTAACTACCAGTCTACTACAAATAAGCAGAAGTGGGTTCAGAACATACTGAAGCAATTACTTCGTCAAGAGGGTAATCTGGTTAACAGTCTGGCAGCGTATCTTGAAAAATCACTTCAGATCGATAGAGATGAGGTTGCAGCCCTCTTTTGGGAACCACCGCGTTCATTAATGTTAGAGGTCATTCCAACGCTTGCCCGACGTCTTGCCACAAACTGGGAGGTGTCGCCGTCGCTGGCTACAACCGGTCAATCTACTGACTTGATGGCGCCTGGGAGACGAGTACACCCGTTACCGGATTTTATTCCCCCCAACCTTTTCAGTGAACTCAACTTACCGGAAGTTATGATCATTGTCCCGCCGGCGACGGTAAATCACGAAGAACGTGTCGAGTCCATGCCAATTGTCCAGACCCTCGGCCAACTTGCGCCGGGGCGAGTCACGCGCCGATTTGCCTATGAGCGTGGTAATCTCAATCATTGGGTACCTGTCCCTATTGACACGGATATATATGACCTGCCGGTTGAAGAATTTATGGAACAGTATGAGTACGTGGCTGACATGACCGCAGTGGTTAATGGTGAGGCTCAGCCGGTTCCTTGCTACCGACCCTTTACCATTCGACTTGAAACGGTCTCCAGCCACCATGTTAAACCCACCTCAATTGCCAGATTGCAATGGATAGGTGAGATCATACCGACCGATGCACCACTCACGTTTCCGATAACCCAGAGACGAGGCTGGGGGCAGTTCATCCGCTCGGTTGACTTTTATATGCATACATTCCATGCAGCGGTTACGATGCGGCGCTTCGCAACGGAGGCTGTGGCCACTATCCGCCTCCCTGGCGCCGAGGACGAATTAGTGGTAAGAACCCGTTTTAGAGACAATGCGAATCCTGACGAGCCTGCCGCTGTCGGCTTTGAGCAGGAAGTAGACGGCTTGTTAATCCAGGTTGAGTTACCAGATACAGACACATTTGTCGAACGGGCAGAAGCCTCAACGAGCCGGCCAGCCTGGCGGACAATGTACTTTCGTGATTGCGTACTCAGCGATCCCGCTCTTGAAGCTGAAGCTAATTGGTTCCAGCGCGACTGGTTGCACCAGATTTATCTCTCGACACTTGTGGCTGAAGCCTGTCATCATGGTATATCACTTCAGGAAGCGAGGGATCGTTTGCAGGAACAAGATTCTGGCGAGAGCTTTGGATACGTTATTGAAACGATTTTTAGAATTCAAGAATTTGACGATGATGATCTTTTGGAGGAAAGAGCGCAAATAGGCAGGTTAGAGGAGCGATTGCAAGATTTGCTCTCACGTCCGTCAGTACTCAACCGGCTTCACGCCTTGGCAGAAGCGTTGTGGGACCCTGAGCATACGGCCTGGGGACAATGGTTGATCCAGCGCACACATGAAACCCTGGGTGAAGCTGTTATGCTGGCTTGCCTGTCTATTGCCCCAAGACACGCAGCCATTGAAACCCTTCTCCTCGACCTGAAGCGTAGCGTGGCCGAGACAGTCACCGGCGGTGGCAGCGCCGAGATCTGGGTCACCGAGTCAACGCCTGGTGGAACAGGGGTACTCGAATCGATTGCAGAAACATTTGCGGCTGACCAGCGTTCGCTATTCACGGCCCTGGAAGCTGCTCTGGCTCCAGGTGATTTGGAATTGACATCAATCAACCTTGATAGATTTATCAAATTGGTTAATGAGGATGATCAAGTAGCTGCTGCGGCAAATTATGTGCGTCAAAACCATGATCATGCTCAACGCAGTACAGCCCGCTCGGAGTTGTTCCGACTCCTGGCCCAGCGCGGAGTAGGTATACACCATGCCTTTAGCGCTGCCCTTGAACACCGCCTTCTTCGTAACGGGATGGAGTCTACAGGCGATCAACTCATTGGCGAACTCGTTGATCTCTGGCGTGAGTATGAAGCCAACCTTGCCGTAGCCATTGATCTGCGCGTGTTCTGTTATCTGGCGGTGATACATCCTGACCTTGGACCACGGATCAATGCCTGGCTGTCTGGCATGAACGGCGCAAACTTAAGCAGGGTCGAAGTAGTAGGGGTACTGGCCGGCATCCTCTGGCCCCGGCCTGCCGAAATTCGAGGCCGTTCCTTGAGTTCATATAGTCCGTTCCGAGAGTACGGGCAAACCGACCCAAATCTTTTACGTGACCTGTTACTCACTAGAGAGGACAAAGAGATTACGTTTGGGACACCCTCCTGGTATGAAGAACTGCTTGCAGCACTGGCTGAAACTGGCAGAGCCAAGCTAATTGCCTCGAAAAGTGATGAAGAAGCCCTCCAACGTGAATTGCTTTCACTTATTGCCACGCCTGTTGATGTTGACTATCTTCAGTTTTATCCCATTGTTGAGCAGGCTGCCCAAGATGGCCCAACAATTGCTTTGACCCTGATTCTGCGGGAGGTGGCTGTCGTATGAATAGATTATCAGAGCGCCAGATCGCTACAAGTGGCTCACCCATCGTACCAATCGATTTTTTGCAATCAATTTTTATTGTCGAGTTAATTCATCCGAGCCGGCGTTTCTGGATCTCCTCACCCTGGATTAGCGATATCGAACTGATTGACAATCGCGCCCGCCAATTTGCAACCCTTTGCCCGGACTGG
>JAJRVO010000267.1 GCA_024277275.1 Chloroflexota bacterium | reverse complement strand
GTGAGCCAGTCCCCGGCTGCCGCCGCCGCCCAGGACCAATCCAATTTTGGGACGATTCATCTGTGGTTTTCTCCTTGCACAAAATAGTTCGATGAGTTGGGTGAGTTTAGTGAGTTGGGTGAGTTTAGTGAGTTGGGTGAGCTATGTTTGTTAGCCGCAACTCATCAAACTCATAAAACTCATCAAACTCATCAAACTCATCAAACTCATCGAACTCATAAAACTCATAAAACTTCTTCTTCAATCAGCATCCGGCGCAGCACTTTGCCTACAAACGATTTGGGCAACTCCTCGCGGAACTCAATCTCCCAGGGTACGGCGTATTCATCCAGCCGCCGCCGGCACAGGTCGAGCAACTCATCTTTGGAGAGGTTTGAACCCTGGCGCGGCACAACAAAAGCTTTTACTTTTTGACCGTCCCCGCCGGTAGAGACGCCGACCACAGCCACTTCAAGCACTTTGCTGTTCTCGTAAATAACTTCTTCCACGTCGCGCGGGTAAACGCTAAAATCGCCGGACATTATGGTATCGCGTTTGCGGCTGATAATCTGGAAATAACCGTCGTTGTCCATAACAGCCACGTCGCCGGTATAGAGCCAGCCCTCTTTTAAGACCGACTCGGGGTCGTCGCCGTCATCGCCCCAGTAGCCTTGCATCACCTGGGGGCCTTTAACCACCAACTCACCAATCTGGCCCGGCGGCAAATCATGGTCTGTCACCAGGTCGACAATTTTGGCGTCTGTGTTGGGAATGGGGATGCCGATGGAGCCGACCTTTCGCAGGCCGTAGAGCGGGTTGGCGTGCGTCACCGGCGAGGCCTCGGTCAGGCCGTAGCCTTCAACCAGGCGGCCCCGGGTTAGCTTTTCAAACGCCTCTTGTACCTCGATGGGCAAAGGGGCCGCGCCGCTAATGCAAGCCTTGATAGATTTTAGCCCGTAACCGCGCACATTGGGGGCGTGATTGATGACCGTATACATTGATGGGACGCCGGGGAAGATAGTTGGTTTGTGTTCTTTGATGTGCTGAAGCACCTGCTCCAGCTCAAAAACGGGCAGCAGCAAAATAGTGGACCCAATGGCGATAGAGATGTTCATAGCGTTGGTCATACCGTAGCTGTGAATCAAAGGCACAACGGCCAGACAAACTTCCTTGCCGTAATCAAGGTCCTGAATCCAGTGACGAATTTGGAACGTGTTGGCAACCAGGTTGGCGTGGGTTAAACAAACGCCTTTGGGTTCATCGGTGGTGCCGCTGGTGTAAAGGATGGCCGCCAAATCGTCGCTGGAGACCTTGACGGCGGGTGGGGTTGTGGCCGCGTCTTGCATCATATCGTGCATAAGCATAGCGTTGGGGCCGGGTTCCGGCGACTCATCGCCAACGGCCTCTATGCCCCATCGAGCCAGTAATTTTTTATAAGTTCCCCCCGATACAACATCCCGAATATCGGCCAGAATCACCTTTTCAACCGGCGTGTTGGCTTGCGCTGCCTGGGCCAACGCGCCAAAATCGCGGAGCGTGACCAGCGCTTTGGCCTCGGTTTCTTTGAGTTGGCGCATGATTTGGGCGGCGTCGGCTTCCGGGTTAGAAAGGACAACCACGCCGCCAATTTTCAGAGCGCCGTAGTAAGCCACAATCATCTGGGGTACGTTGGGCATCACAATCATCACCCGCTCGCCCGGTTTCACGCCCAATCCGTGCAGGGCGTGAGCAAATTGGTTGGCTTGCCGGTCAAGCTGGCGGTAGGTTAAACGAGAGCCGTAAAAAATTGTCGCCGTGCGTCGTGGCAGCCAATCGGCGGCGCTTTCCAGGCATTTGTGAAGCGGCTGGCGGGGGATGGGAACCGTTGGCGGGGTTCCTTGTCCATAGTGGGTCAACCACGGGCGTCGACTCATCACGCCGGAGGGGTCGACATGCTGGTCGCGCCAAGAGCCGCGTCGCTCATCATGGATAAAGCGTTCAATGGCTCGATTAACCGCTTGATGGCGCTCTAACTGCACTTTATGCTTGGCCGATCCCACATCGTATACCTCGGCTCCGGCCACCATTTTGCTTACGTCGTCAAAGACGTAGCGTGGAAAGTAGTTGTCTCGCTCGCCGGTGATAATCATAGTGGGGGTGCGAATGTTGCGCAGCAGCGGCCAGCCTTGCCACCGGCGCATATTGTTGAGCATCATCCGCTTCATCACATGGACTTCGGCATTCCAGCGCGGGCGGTGTTCCCACCACAGGCGATAAAAGGCCGAGGGTAGGCGGATGGCCCAGGTTGCCAGGCGGGGTAACGGGTATTCGCCGGCAGTGGCGACCAAAACGAGTTTTTCAAGTTGTTCGGGGTAAGCGTTGGCGTACTCAACGCAAATAGAGCCGCCAAAGGAGTGCCCGACCAAAATGAATTTTTCCGGAAAGCCAAGCCTTTGGGTGATGGTGTGCAGGTCGGCCACAATCTCTTCCATGGTGTACTGGGTGAGCGGCGCATCGCTTTGGCCGTGACCTCGCAAATCCGGGGCCACTACCCGGTGAGCGCGGGCAAAGTGGTTAATTTGATGCTCCCAGGTTTCGGCGCAACCGGCATAGCCATGCACAAGCATGACGGTCTTTTCGACTCCTTCGGGCCAAATGTCAATGACGCTCAATTCGTCGCCGGCTAATCCCTGGATGGGTACGTTGACCCGGTAAAGATTGAAATCAAGTTCAATGGCGCTGCGTTTGAATCCTCGTAATTTTTTCATAACCTTGCTTTTTTTGTATCTTAATTTAGCCTACTGAAGGCCGAAAACCTCGCCAGCGGGCCAACATTTCCTTTAACCCCTGCCCCAGATCAAACTGGGGCTGAAATCCCATGTTTATCAATTTTGTAGAGTCTACGCTAAAGCTAACCTCTGTCAGGAGATGCTGATCGGTATATCGCATCAAGGTATCGGGCACAAGGGTTTGCAAAGCGCGCGCTATCTCATTGATCGCGGGGTTGACTGTTGCGGCGTTAATGATCTCCCCCTCTGTCTTTGAATCGACCAGGCATAATCGCAGAACGGCTGAAGCATCCTGCACGTGGATCAAAGGGCGTATCTGCTGACCACTCCCGTGAATGATCATTGGTCGCCCTACCCCAACCAAATATACAAGACGACCGGCTACGGCGTCGAACCGCATAGCGGGAGCATTGCCAAAGGTCGTGCCCAGGCGCGCAATAGTCACGCGCAAGCCTCGTTCACCTCCTTGCAGAACTTCCTCTTCCCCCTTGCGTTTCGAGATAGCATAGGGACCGATTGGGCGACAAATATCTGTTTCTACAAACGGCCCACCCGGCCCGTATACACTGGCCGAACTGGTATATACCAACTGGGGCACGCCTGAGTTTATAGCCGCTTCTACCACGGCGGCTGTACCCCAATGGTTGACTTGCTCGGTCCACTCAGGGTGATCAAAGCTTAACGGCGACCGGACAATTGCCGCCAGATGCACCACAGCTCTGGCGTCTTGCATAGCCCGTTCCAGGTTGAGGCGATCCAGGATGTCTCCCTCGATGAACTCATAGCGTCCCTTGCCGGGCAGGTCCATTAAACCGGAGAGGCGATTACGTTGCAAGTTATCGTAGATACGAATGGTGTAATTTGCAAAATCCGGGTCTGTGGCCAAATCCCGAATGAGTTGGGAGCCGATGTAGCCTGCTCCTCCCGTAACCAGAATAACATCCCTTTGTTGGTTTATCACGTTATCCCTCCGTATTATTCTTTAACCCTATGTGCAATCCACACTCTGCTTTATCTTGACCCGCCCAACGTCCGGCTCGCTCGTCTTGACCGGAAAATACCGGGCGAGTGCAAGGGGCGCAGCCAACGCTAAGATAGCCGTTGGAAAACAGGGGGTGGGCCGGCAATTGATGTCTATCAATATACTCCCATACTTCCTTTTTTGTCCAATTGAGCATCGGGTGGATCCGAAGCGGGCCTGTGTCTTGCGGTTCGAGTATAGATAATCCCTGCCTATTTGTAGTCTGATCGCGTCGAACGCCGCTGATCCAACCCTGAAACCCTGAATTAGTTTTTTGCATCGGCTCAACCTTGTGGATATAGCAACACAAATCAGGGTCTCGACGATAAAGGCCCTCGCCATACTGGGCTATAAGTTGGCTTTTCTCAACCGTAGAACGCACAATGACCAGGTTCAGGTTGAAACGGGCTTGTAGTTCATCCCGAAAGGTAAGCGTTTCTGGAAAATGGAATCCCGTATCAAGAAACATCACCGGCATTTTGGGACAGGTTTGCGATATCAGGTGTAGCAGCGGCACGCTTTGGGTTTGAAATGATGAACTGGCGGCGGCTTTGTGTCCATAGGTTTGCCAGGCCCATTGCAAAATCTCCTCTGCCGGTGAGGATTTGAAGCGACTATTTAGAAGAGGAAGGTTTAAATCTGACAAGTCTGGTAGATCTCCATAAAATGACCGCCGGCTATTAGCCGCCGACCGCTGAGAGAGTTGTTGTCAAGGTACATATTACCTGCTATTTGCTATCTCAATTGAATAGATGCTTTAAATTGTACTGAGTCTTCTCTCTCTGGCAAACGCAAAATACAGAAAAATCCAAAAGGCACAAAAGGATTAGAAGTTTACCAAGTAACATAAGGAGACAGTCAAGTTGCCCAAAGTCCGCGAATTCATTTGTGGTTTGATACAAAAAACACGTCAAAACGTGTTGCCCAGAGTTAAGAACGTGTTTCAACACGTTTTTCGTAGTAGCCATCGAATGAATTCGATGGGTGAAAGGCTGAAATTGCCCCATCCCAAATCTTGGGTATGATATATACTCAGCACGGTCACAAAGTAACATTCTGAAAGCCAGAGAATAGGACACAGATTTTCGCAGATAAACACAGATTATGGTAAAAAACTAAACAAAAATCTGTGAAATCTGTGTTCATCTGTGTCCCATAAAAATGT
>JAJRVO010000266.1 GCA_024277275.1 Chloroflexota bacterium | reverse complement strand
ATTTGCGCGATGTGTCCTTTAGCAGGTAGCCGTGAGCGCCGGCTTGCAGAGCCTCGTTGAGGTATCTGTCATCATCGTAAGTGGTCAGGATAATGATTTTGACCTGGGGATAAGCGCGTCGCAGGCGATGAGTCACCTCAACGCCGGTGGGCGGGGGAATACGGATGTCCAATAGGACCACGTCCGGCTGTAAGGCGCCTATCTTTTCCAGCACAACTGCGCCCCGGTAGGCTTCGCCGACAACCTGTATATCATCGTGCATAGATAGCAAACTGCGCAGCCCTTGACGCACTACAGCGTGGTCGTCCACAATCAACACGCGTATCGGTTCCATTGTGCCTGCTCCTCTCCGGATAGGGAATCAATCCCCTGCCCAACCCATCTCCGGCCTGGGTACTTCTAGCATTATCCTTGTGCCCCGGCCAGGGGCTGATTGAATCTCCAGTCGCCCGCCAATGCGTTGAGCGCGTCGTTTCATACCGACCAACCCCAGATGCTCTTTAGATAAGGTCAAAGCGGCCTCTATATCAAAGCCCTGACCATCGTCCTGAATAATAATTTTGACATTTTTTAAGCCAAAATCAAGAGAAACCTGGACCGACCCGGCCCGGGCATGCTTGCCGGTGTTGTGCATGGCCTCTTGAACAATGCGGTAAATAGCTGTTTCAACCTCTGTGTCAAAACGAAAGACATAGCCGGACACGTTGAGACAACAGGGAATGCCAACCAACTGCTGGTAACCGTCCAGGTAGCGCTTGATAGCCGGCGACAGCCCCTTTTTATCGATCGTCGGGGGGCGCAGGTCGTGGACAATCCGGTGAATCTCGTCTTTGGTTTGTTGCAACAGGGTTTGGATGCTTTGTAGTTTTTTCAGCGTGAAATCGGGTGTGACGGCCAGGGCTTCTTCGGCGGCCTGACTCTCATACATGGCGCCGATGACCAATTGGGTCAGGCCGTCGTGCATATCAAGGGCTATTCTGCCCCGTTCTTCATCCTGGGTGCGGGTGACTTCAACCAGCAATTGCTGCAGTTGATGCGCTTTCTGGCCCACTTCTAATTGGCTGGCTTCCAGTTGCCGGGTTCGTTCCTCTATCATCGCTTGCAACTGTTCGTTTAGGTTTTTAACCTGGGTGTAGAGTTGAGCGTTGTTAATAGCCAAACTTATCTGGTTGGCCAATGCTTCAAGGAGTTTCAGGTCTGTTTGGTCAAGCGTTTTATGCAAGCCGGCCTGAACGTGCAATATGCCCAGTACGGTATCTTTCATCTTGAGCGGCAAACTTAGCTCCCGGATTTGGCCTGGGGCGGCGATCTCTTCACTACTGGATACAAAGGCCGGGCTGCCGGTAGAGACTGCCTGCCGGCACAACTTTGTGTCTGGCGGGGGCAGGGGATTGCCATTAGATTCTGACTGAGCGTACAGGATTAACTCCCGCTCTTCTAGCAAGAAGATACTGAATACGGCGTAGTCAAAAACTTCGTTTAGGGCGCGGACAAGAGTGTGGAGCATATGTTTTATATCCAGGGAAGAGCTGGTTAACCAGGCAATGCCCTGTAAAATGGTAATTTCTGACAATTGCCGGCGCATAGTTTCGTACAGGCGCGCTCCCTCAATTGCAGCGCCCGCTTGAGACGCAATAGTGGTGAGCAAATCAATGTCTTGTGATGAAAGTTGTTGTTGCCGATCAGAGTAAACACACAGAGCGCCAATCACTTTACTATGAGACCGTACCGGCACGCAGGCGCAGCTTTGCAATTTGGCCTGTTTACCAACCGGATTGGCTATGGGGGCGGTGGCGGAGACGTTGTTTATTATGATTGGTTTTTCTGCTTGAACCACGCGTTCATTTAATCTTGTGGCCTGTTCTACCTGCCGGATGGCTTTGATGAATGAATCGTCCAGATCGGGGCGCGCCTTAATTGCCGATAAGGGGTTGGGATTATCCAGCAACCAAATTGCCGCCCCTTCTATGTCTGTTAGGCATAAAACATAATCCAGGGCAATAGCCAAAATCTTGTCCGGCTCGCGTGTTTGGTTAATTTGAGTGACCAGCGCATAGAGGGCGGTCAATCTTTGGTTACGCTGCCGCAGCGTGTTTTGGGCCGACTCTTTGGTTACGATTTCTTCTTGCATCCGGGCGGCGAGTACTCCCAATAGAGCGCTGAGGATAGCCACCAACAGAATGTCAAGGACAACCGTCATAGAAAACGGCTCATCGGCCTCAAGCCAGCCGTGTTCAACTATTTCCCACAAGGTCATAATAGTAATAAGCAAGCCGGGAATCAGCCAGCGGAGCAGTGCAGGTTTCTTTTTTAGACTCTCCGGGAAAGGAAGCCACATAAATAAATCTCAAGGAAGTTTGATTTCAGTACGTTTATTATAGCACATAAATGCGTTTGTAAACCGATGGAGAAAGATTGCTTGGGGATGATGTAACCTGTTGATCAGGCCTGGTTCCCAAACCGTAACCGTTCTCCCCTGACAACTTGCTACCGTACACTTTTGATAGTAGGTTGGGTTGAATGAGTGAACACTGACGATCCGTCCAAAAACTGTTGGGGTTTGCTCAAAATTATGCTTAAAAGCAGGTAATGAAACCCAACATAGTGCAGATCATCAGATGATTTTGGCTCAACCCAACCTACCCCTTAAAAGTGTCCGGTAGTGAAATGTATCTTCTCAATAAAAATAAGTGTCCCAAAATTTGTAACAAGCGCTGCGTGATAAAATTGTTTTTCACGCAGCGCTTGTTACGCATTACACCAATTGGATAAGTTACTAAAGCGCCATTCCTTAGCAAGAATCTCACTCAATCAGGATCACCCGGCGGCCGATGTAGAGCTGGTATAACACGCCGTCTTGCGCCCCAAAGTAGATGTTGCCATCGGGGCCAACAACCACGCCGGAACGCACGTCGCCTTTGGCTTTGCTGTTGTTGGGGCAGGCAGGGTCAAGGCAGGGACCGGTACCATTGTATGCGGTGGTATCAAAGGGGGGGTCGTTGTCGTCGGCGGCAAAATCTGGGGGTTGGGGGGGATCGCCGGTTTGACGCGCGCTTAGACCGTGGCCGTCTTGCCACCACAAAGCCCACATGCTGCCGCCGTTGGCCCCTGTGCTGGTTTTGTTAGCTCCCACCATCACAATGCCATCCACAATGGCCGGGGCAGATTTTACGCCGCCGGGGATAAGGTGAGTGCCCAGGGTGGCGGAGGCAAAGGCATTGTTGCCGTCGGGGTTGGTCTCTATGCTGTAGTAGGGGTTTACCTGGTCGGCATCGCCGGAGCCGTCGCTGTCCACGTCGTCCCAAATTGAGAAGCCATCCACGGCGTCAATGGCATAGACGCCCTCGTTGTTGCCGCCAAAAACAATGTTTTTGTAAATGGCCGGGTCGCTGCGGTGGTTATCGGCGCCGGTATCTACGGACCACAGGGGGGTTCCGTCCAGCGCTTTGTAGGCGTACAGGCAGGGGTCGGTGGGGTTGGCATAAATGCGCCACTCATCGGGCGTGCCGTCCCGGTCGGTATCAATTTTGGCAATGGCGTTAGAGTTGCGGTCGGTGTACTCTTTTGAAACAGGGCAACTGGCGTTGTAAAGTTCGGCCTGCCAAACACCCTGGCCGTTGGCAACATTTATAGCGTAGAGATAAGGTTTGCTGCCATCTTTAATACCAAATGAAGCGACATAAACGATTCCCTGCGGATAACCGGCGTCAATATAATCCTGGTTATTAACATAGTTGATGGTGGCGTACATTGGGCCTGTGTTTTGGTCGCGGCTGGTGGCAACAGCATCCTGGTTAGTCGTTACCCAGTCGGCTAAGGGCGCGCCCGGGTCGGGCGTAGAGCGCCACAGGATGGCGCCGGTTTCGGCGTTGTAGGCGTAAACATTGCCGCCGTAGGTGGCGTTAAAAATTACGCCGTTGTAGGTGACGCCGTTAACGGTAATTGCGCCGCAAGAGTAAGCGGGCGAGGAGCGATACTTTTGAGAATTGTCTTCAAAATTATCCATACTAATGCCGGGCGTGTCCCAGATAATGGCCCCGGTCAAGGCATTAATGGCGTACTCGTGGCCGTTGTGGCCGGCAACTATAACCGCCGGAATGTTTGTGTGGGGATTGCCGAAGTTGGCAACAACGGCGGGGTCGTCAAGAAAGTAGGGCGAAGAGCGGACCATTGTGCCCAGGTTT
>JAJRVO010000265.1 GCA_024277275.1 Chloroflexota bacterium | reverse complement strand
CCGACTCCCTGGCAGATGGCTATCTTTATTTTCATCTGTTGGAAGGGCCGGCGTGTTCTTTCCGGGATTTCATCTTCCGATTTTAGCATTTTTATTGCTACCGGAAAGGTGAGAGGTCGAATATAGGTATTTAATGCTTGTTGTACTTCTTTTAAATCTGTCATAATAACCTCCAAAATGACAGTTTAAAGAGTTTTATGGGTTTAGTGAGTTTTATGAGTTTGGTGAGTTTAGTGGGTTAGGTGAGTTTGGGAATTTAGGAACTCACCCAACTCTATCAACTCATTAAACTCACCTAACTCAATTACTTCCGGCCCAAACCACGCTCCGGCGCGCCCACAAGGGCTGTCTTGTTACCAAACACAACCTCACCCTCTTCCATCTCGTAGTGAGCCTTGCCGATGTCTTCAAAGGCATAAACCTCGCCCAGACAGGGGTCAATCTTGCCATCACACACCAACTGGTTGTAGGCCGCCGCTTGCTCATCGTTAGAGCCATGCGACCCCTGGAGACGCTTCTGGCGCACCCAGTGATAGCGCAAGTCCACAGAAGCCGAGAAGCCGGTTGTCCCGGCGCAAATAACAACCATGCCACCTGCTTCACAGACAAAGATGCTGGTTGGGATGGTAGCTTCGCCCGGATGCTCAAAGACAATATCAGGGCTTCGCCGTTCGCCCAGGGCTTCCCAAAAGGCTTTGCCAAAGGCTCTGCATCCGGCCGTCCACTCCTTTTGACCGGCGCCATCTTTCCAATGGGGCGCAACGCCCCAATGCGAGAAATCGCGGCGATTAATATAACCCACAGCGCCCAACTTCTTGCAGTATTCACCTCGCTCATCATCCGAGACAACCGCTACGGCCCGCGCTCCGTGGACTTTAGCCAGTTGGATAGCCTGCCCACCGAGACCGCCTGAACCGCCCCAGACCAAAACCACGTCCCCTTCCTTTAATACGTTGCCTTCCCAACCAAACAGCATGCGGTAGGCTGTGGTGCCAACCAGTGTCGGCGCGGCGGCTTCTTCCCAGGTCAAGTGCGAGGCTTTGGGCAAAACCTGGTGCGACTGGGCTACGCAGAATTGACCAAAGGAGCCAAAGTTAGTGTTATACCCCCAAATGCAAGCCGACGGCGCAATCATCGGGTCTTTGCCGGCCTTAACCCAGGGATCGTCAAGATTCCAGTAACCGTGATGAACAACCACCTCATCGCCAATAGCCACGTCGTCAACGTCGCTGCCAACCGCGTACACAACGCCCGACACATCGCTGCCGCCAATGTGGAAATCGTACGGTTCGCCCATTTTTTGGCGCACGGCAATCACATTAATGGGGATACCGCGAGCGGCCCAAACGTTATTGTAATTAATCCCGGCGGCCATAACGCCAATCAAAACCTCGTGCGGCTTGAGTTCAGGTACGTCAACTTCCTCTACCTGAAACGCCGCGCGCGGGTCGCCAAAACGATCCGCGCGGATTACCTGAGCAAACATCTTTTGCGGAACCTCGCCAACCGGCGGCAAGGAGCCGATAGGAACTGCGTTAGACATAATAGTTTCTCCTTTTTTTGATTTGTACGTATTACTTTTGTTCAAAAATGAGTGTAACCACCAAAAAATTGTGAGGCTAAGGCTGAGCTTTTTACCTTCACCTTAGCCTCAGCCTGATACTAGTACAGCTTGGCGGAAGTCTTTCGGTAGTTACAAGCAGCGCGTTGCTTAGTTTATGGAGTGAAAAAGTGCACTTTTTCACTCCATAAACTACCGAAGGATTTACGCCGCCGTGTACTAGCAACCGATTTTACACTTTCAGAGTTTCAAGATAGTCAATCAGGGTATTGATTGATCTGTCCAGGCTGGCAGCCGATTTATCCACACCATAAATAACGGACGTTCCCAGCATACCGGCAAACAACATTTCTGTGATGTCGCCGGTATTCACATCGTTTTTCAACTCGCCTTGTTCCATCCCCTCATCCAAATATCTCTGTATCATACGTTTAAAGCCTGTAAAACCTTTACTAACCTCTTGGGCCAAATGAGGGCGCTGGTCGTCCAGTTCAACAGAAAAGGTGACAAAGACACAGCCCCCCGGAAAATTCTCAGCATCTTTAAGGTATCGATCTCGATAGTTCTCCAGCAGTTTGATGATTTTACCGGTTGGGCTTTCAATCTCATCCAAACCTAAAAGACATTTCTCGCGCCAAACTCGCTGTGCCGTGCCTAAAACCGCAAAGAACAGCTCCTCTTTGCTGGCAAAGTGATTATAAAATCCACCTTTTGAGGTGTTTGCAGCCTGCAAAATATCATTAATACCGGCGCTTAAAAAGCCTTTTAAGGAAAAGAGTTTTAAGGACTCGTGGATAATTTCTTCTTTTAGACTCAAGGTAGAGTTCCCTTGTGAAAATGGCAGACAGACCGGTCGGTCTGAGTTTTGAGTATCTTACTACAGTTGGCGAGATTGTCAATTGGGGGGGGATGAATTATCTTGCTTGCGAGAAGATACTGTGATCAAGTAAAAAAGTTATGCCTATTGTTTTTACCCCGTTAACGATGTATAATAATGATGTATACATTGCATTACAAAGGAATCGAAAATATGGTTACAAAAATACGAAAACAAATTTATATTGAATCTTACCAAGAAACCATTCTCAAGCGATTGGCTGATGAAACCGGCATCAGTGAAGCGGAGTTTATCCGTCAGGCCATCGACCATTATGCCCAACTGTTCCAATATCCCAAACGGGACCTTACAGCCTGGGAACGGGAAAAGGCATTTATCGAGCGTTTAATTGCGCAAGGTCCCGTTCCCGGCGGGCGAGCCTGGCAGCGTGAGGATTTGTATGAGCGGTAGAGTCTTTGTCGATACAAATATTTTGGTCTATGCCTATGACCGCTCTGAGCCGGAGAAGCAGCAACAGGCTTTGACCGTGCTGGATAGTTTGGCTACAACAAAAGCAGGGGTAATAAGTACCCAGGTTATGGCCGAGTTTTTTATCACCATCACTCGAAAAATTACTGCTCCCCTCAGTGTGGATGATGCCTACGAGCGGTTGGCAAACTTTTTGCAGGCCTGGACGGTTGTTGACCTGACCGGCCTGGTGGCGCTGGAAGCGGCTCGCGGCGTACGTGACTATCAATTTAATTTTTGGGATGCCCAAATTTGGGCTGCGGCCCGATTGAGTCAGATTCCGGTTGTCTTTAGCGAAGATTTTAGTGGCGGCTCAGTCATCGAGGGGGTTCGTTTTGTGAACCCTATTACCGAGGAATTTAGGCTGGAAGAGTGGATTTGATGGCATATCAGCAAACCAATTGGCTTGACCGGCTTATTGGACCCAAGTATAATCAATGCATAGCAGTGAAGGAGAACATTCAATGGCCCAGGCAGCCGCAGAACCCATTCAACTAAAACCACAATCCGTCCAGGGTGAATGGACTTATGAAGACTATCTCAACCTGCCCGATGACGGGCGACGCTACGAAATCATCGAGGGGGTACTCTACGTGACCAACGCGCCGGATATAGACCACCAGTTTACCGTTATGGAAATCGCTTTTCACATAAAACAGTTTGTTGCAGAGCGTCGTTTAGGTTACGTGCTGACCGCCCCCTTTGAAGTCCACCTCTCCGAAACCAGCCGTCCCGTTCAACCCGATGTACTTTTCATCAAGACCGAAGATTGGCCTGACCCCGGCGCAAAGTTCTTTGAGGGCGCTCCGGCTCTCATTGTTGAAGTCCTCTCCCCCAGTACCAGTCGAGTAGACCAATCTATCAAATTCACCGCTTACGAGCAAGCTGGTGTGCCGGAATATTGGATTGCCAACCCTAAAACTCGCTCTGTGCAGGTTTTTACCCTCTCCAGGGGTGAGTATGCCCAACTGGGAGAGTTCACGGGCGATGAGGTCATTGAATCGGCAGTTTTGGCCGGTTTAGCCATCACTACCAGCGCCCTGTTTAACCCTGGCGGCTGATTTCTTCCTGTCTCCTAATCTCCCAACCCTCCAAGTTGACAACCCCATATCTGCCTGTTATGCTTTACCAATGGTTTGTCTTAAACACAATTCAATAATCCTGACAAAGGAGTCGCCTATGGCGCGGGGGGGGTCTCCACTTTTTCTCCGCGCCATACGCCCGGTATGAAACCCCCGGAACAGGGTTTCACAGGAGATAAACAATTATGTCAAAAAACCAGTTTGGATTGATTGGACTGGCCGTGATGGGTCAAAATCTGGTCCTGAATGCGGCCGACAACGGCTTTAGCGTGTCGGTTTATAACCGCACCGGAGCTAAAACTGAGGAGTTTATGGCCGGTGAGGCCAAAGACAAAAGTATTACGGCTACGTACACCCTGGAAGAATTTGTAGCCAGTTTAGAGCGACCGCGAACCATTCAAATTATGGTTAAGGCCGGCGGCCCCGTTGACGCGGTGATTAACCAGTTAAAACCATTGCTCGACGAGGGCGACATCATCATCGACGGCGGCAACTCTTTCTTCCCCGATACCGAGCGTCGGGCCAAAGAACTGGAGGCCGAAAACCTCCGATTCATCGGTATGGGCGTCTCCGGCGGAGAGGATGGGGCGCGTTTTGGCCCCAGCCTGATGCCGGGAGGGACCCAAGAGGCTTACGCCTTCATTGAGCCGCTGATGACGGCCATCGCCGCCAGAGCTACGGCTGACGACGCGCCGTGCGTGACCTACATTGGACCGGGCGGCGCGGGTCACTACGTCAAAATGGTGCATAACGGCATTGAGTACGGCGACATGCAGCTCATCGCCGAAAGTTATCATTTGCTCAAAGCCGCGCTCAACCCCACCGCTCAGGAGTTCCACCAAATTTTCAGCGATTGGAACGCGGGCGAACTCTCCTCTTTTTTGATAGAGATTACGGCCAACATCTTTACCAAAATGGACGACGACACCGGCCAACCGCTGGTCGACGTGATTCTGGATAAGGCCGGGCAAAAAGGCACCGGCAAATGGACCAGCCAAAACGCGCTCGACATCGGCTCGGCCATTCCTACCATCACCGCCGCCGTAGATGCGCGCATCATTTCCTCCATTAAAGACGAGCGGGTAGCCGCGGCCAACGTCCTCTCCGGCCCTGACGGTCAATATGACGGCGACCGGCAACAACTCATCGACGCGGTGCGGGCCGCGCTGTATGCCTCCAAAATCTGCTCCTATGCTCAGGGAATGGCCCTGCTAAAATATGCCTCCACTGAATACGGCTACAATCTTGACCTGGGCGAGATGGCCCGTATTTGGCGAGCGGGCTGTATCATCCGGGCCGAATTGCTGGATGACATTACCAACGCTTACCGCCGTCACCCGGAGCTACCCAACTTGCTGGTCGATGATGAATTCAAAGAGGCGGTCCAGAGTCGACAAGACGCCTGGCGCTTTGCCGTTAAAACCGCCATTGAGTTGGGCGTCCCCGTACCGGCTATGAGCGTCTCGCTGGCCTATTTCGACGCTTATCGCTCCGCCCGCCTGCCGGCCAATCTCATCCAGGCCCAGCGAGACTATTTTGGAGCGCACACCTTTGAGCGTGTCGACAAAGAAGGCGCGTTTCATGCGGATTGGATAGGAGCGTAAGCCATGAGCGACAACGCAGTCGATTTATCCGCCGTAAAAGATGAAATCCGGCAAATGCCCGACCCCTGCGCGGTGATAATCTTTGGCGCATCGGGCGATTTGACCCGGCGTAAATTGATGCCGTCCCTCTTTAGTCTCTCTTGCGAGGGATTGCTCCCCGACCAATTTAGCATTGTTGGGGTGGCCCGGAGCAAGATGAGCGAGGATGATTTTCGGGAAAAAATCAAGGAGGGCGTCGAAGCCCACTCCCGCATCAAGTCCAGCCAATGCAATAAGTGGGACAGCTTTGCCAAAAACGTATTTTATCACCGGGCCAATTACGATGATCCACAAGCCTACAAGTCGTTAAACAAGCTCCTGGCCAAGATAGATAAGCAAGTAGGCGGGGCCTGCAACTGCCTTTTTTACCTGTCCACCCCGCCTTCGCTTTATCCGGTCATTGTCGACCAACTGGGCCGGGCCGGGCTGGCCAAACAGTCGGAAGAGGTTTGGCGACGCATTATCATTGAAAAACCTTTTGGTCACGACCTGGCCTCCGCCACCGAACTTAACCACCAGGTTCACGACGTATTCAACGAAAGCCAGGTCTATCGTATTGACCATTACCTGGGCAAAGAAACGGTTCAGAATTTACTGGTTTTTCGCTTTGGCAACGCCATCTTTGAGCCGCTTTGGAATCGCAACTACATTGACCACGTGCAAATAACGGTCGCCGAAGAGGTGGGCCTGGGCAGCCGGGCCGGTTACTACGATACCGCCGGCGTAATGCGCGATATGTTCCAGAATCACCTGCTACAACTGCTCTCTTTGACTGCAATGGAACCTCCCGCCGAGTTCAACGCCACGTCTTTACGCGATGAAAAAGTAAAGGTGCTCAAGGCCGTTCAACCCATCAAGCCGGAAGAGGTAGCCCAATACACTGTCCGCGCCCAGTACCGCACCTATCGAGATGAGGAAGGGGTTGCGTCCGGCACCGAAACGCCCACCTTTGCCGCTATCAAGCTATTTATCAACAATTGGCGCTGGCGTAACGTGCCTTTTTACCTTCGCTCCGGCAAAGCCCTGGCCGCCAAAGTGACTGAAATATCCATTCAGTTTCGCCATGTACCCCACCTGATGTTTCCCCTGCCCCCCGGCGAGCAATTGCCCCCCAATGCCCTCAACTTGTGCCTGCAACCCAACGAGGGGATGAATTTGCGTTTTGAAACCAAAGTGCCCGGCGCTGGGATGCGCACTCGCTCCGTGGATATGGAGTTTCTTTACGAGCAGGACTTTGGCGAAAATGTTTTGCCCGACGCCTACGAGCGACTCATTCTGGACGCGCTGCATGGCGACGCCGCCCTCTTTACCCGCAGCGATGAAATCGAATTGGCCTGGAGTTTGGTTGACCCGATTTTAGAAGGTTGGGCCGGAAAATATGCCTCCACCCTGGCCTTTTACGAGTTAGGCGCGTGGGGACCCGGCAAATCTGAGGAATTCATCCGCGCCGATGGGCGAGAATGGCTTTACGGGTGCAGCCAGAACGGAGCATCGACAGGATAAATCAAATGAACCTTCATATTTTCCCCACCCCGCAAGAATTGAGCCAAGAAGCCGCTGCTTACGTATCCCGCCTGTCGGCAGAGGCCATTGCTGCGCGGAGACGTTTTACGGTGGCCCTGTCCGGCGGCTCTCTGCCTAAAGTGCTTTCCCCGCCGCTGGTTTCTGAGCCGCTGCGTTCACAAACCGACTGGTCGGGCTGGCGCGTCTTTTTTGCCGACGAGCGATGTGTCCGACTCACTCACCCCGACAGCAACTATCGTCTGGTCCTTGAGGAGCTTTTTTCATACGTTGACATTCCCCGGAACCAAATCTATGCCCTTAACGATTCCTTGCCCCCTGCTCAGGCCGCTGAGTCATACCAGACAACCCTGCAACAGGTTTTTCAACCAGACCCTAACCAATTCCCCCGCTTTGATTTGATTCTACTGGGCATGGGGCCGGATGGACACACAGCCTCCCTGTTTCCCAATCATCCTCTCTTAAGCGAGACAGAGCGTTGGGTTGCCCCCATCTTCGACTCGCCCAAGCCGCCGCCGGAGCGCATCACTCTGACTCTGCCGGTTATCAACAATGCCCGTCAGGTTGCTTTTCTGGCTGCCGGAGCCGGCAAGATTGATATGTTGCCCCAGGTACTCCAAAGAGATGCCCCGCCTACCCTTCCCTCACAAATGGTCCACCCTACTAACGGCAAACTACACTGGTTTGTTGACAAAGCGGCGGCAGCCAAGCTCGTTAACTGATTCAAAATCGTATTCAACATATAAAGCGGGGCCAAGATATCTTGGCCCCGCTTTTTTGTAAATGGGAATGCAACGTTTTACTCTGCAAAGCTACGCCTTGGACTCCATCTAAACAAGTTGGGAACGGGAACAGCCGTTTTCACTTGCGATTGCGTCGTTGAGCCAATTGATACCAAAAGAAACCAATAATAACCAGTACGCTTAAAATACCCCAGGGAATACTGCCCCAAGAAAAAGATGAACTTTGCTGGTCGGAATCTGGCGACTCGGTTAGCTCTGGCTCAGGCGTGCCGCGATTAGCCAGCAGGCTATCAGACGTGGCTTTGTAAATGGAAGTAGCTGTGGGGGCGTAAGTTGGTTGCTCGGCGGGGATAGCGATAGTGGGGCTTGGGGTAGAGGTTGGCGTAGCGGTAGGCGTGTTTGTGGGGCCGGGGGTAGGCGTTACCGTGCCAATTCCAAAAATAGGAACGCTGTTTAGCTCGCCCTCAAATCTAACAAATTCAGCCGCAACCCAGGCCGGTTGGCCGGGGGCTTCGGCAAATTCAATTTGCCACCACTGGCTGTCCTCGCTAACGGCCCACACCCCGGCAGTATCGCCGGGGTAGAGGCCGCCCAAAATCTCGCCGCCCGTTGATGGTTCGGACCGCACGTTAATCGGCTCAATGGCCTCGATGCTGCCCGCAATAACCGGCTCAGCCGGTGGGGGCGCGGGGGGTTCTGCGGATGGCGCCGGAACTGCCTCGGCGGCGGAAACGCTGTCGGCCAGTGGTACGCTGCCCCGGTCGCCGCTAAAATTGACCACGACATCAGCTACCCAGGCTAACCCGTTTTCGGCGTCGGCATAAATAATTTGCCACCACTCTCCCGTATCATTTTTAGCCACTACCGGCATCGATGTCCCCTCATCAAGCCGGCCCAATAGCTCAAATTCAAGGCCAGGACCGGCTCGTACATTGACTCCGCCTGCGGGGATTTCAATGGTTGGACTGGTGTCAGTGGCTTGTTCGGTCGACTCGGTTGCCTGCTCTGTAGAGTCGCCGGCAGTATCGCCGGTTTCTGTGGCTTCTTCAATAGGAGCTTCCGGCCCTTCAACTATCGGTACCGCCGACGCATCGCCCACAAACTCAACTACTTCAGCAAAGACCCAGCCTTTGCCGTCGGGTTCAAACTCAACCTCAATTTGCCACCAATCATTGGACTCTAACCGGCCTACAACCGGAGCGGCGTTGCCCGCGGCCAACCGGCCCACAATGTCAAACGTGGTGGCCGGCCCGCTGCGGACGTTGGTGAGATCAACAAGTTGAACGTAGGGGCCATCGGACGGCGGGTCTTGAGCTTCTGTTTCTTGGGCGGGGGTCTCTTGGGCAATCTGGCCTGGAGGAGGAGCGGATGGCGGGCTGCCTCGTAAGGTTGTAACAAACTCGCGGGTCAGGTCGAGATAAAGATTGCCGTAACCGGCGCTGGGTTCAATGTGGGTGCCTTCCGGCCACTCGTTAAAGCTGGTAATGATGACCATTTCCGGCGCGCTGGCAACTGCGCCTTTCCAGGACTCTCGGTAATAGTCGCCATTGCGACGCGGCACTGCAAAGGCATCGTCGCGGGGCAAACGGGTGTCGTCATAGCCGGGCATAGCCGTGGCGACCCACAGACGGCTAACCTGGTTTTCTGCCTCATAATTTCGCACGCGATTGCCCCATTTGGACAGTTGCGCCGCCGGAGAATCGGCCCAGGCAATGCTGTAAAGGTGGTGGCCGTCAAAAACGGCTTGATAGGCAATGTCCACACCCTCGGCAATCCAGGCGGTGTTGTGATCGGGATCGACCTGATTGCGAATTGCCGCCCATTCATCCACGGAAAAGCGCTGCTGTCGCCAAAAGAAGATGACCGGCTTGCCCTGGTATCGCAAATAAGCGGGATGCCGGGTGTGCGTGGACAGCAGGGCGGCCAGGGCATTGGTTACGGCTCCGGCATCGCTCAAGAAGATACTGGTTGTTTCAAAGTCCACGGCGGCCTTAAACCCTTTGCTCTGGGCTACATCCAGCAACGTGCGAAAGTTTGTTTCGGTTTGGTTGTTCTCTACTTGAGGGCCAAGCCAGGATTGCACCAGCGCATCTATGCCCGCGCTCTGGGCCTGAGCAACGTGCCGCTCAATAGTAGCCCGGTCTGCCGAGCTATAGTGTTGGGCAGGCAGGTCGGCCGATTGGCCGGAGGTCCAGGTATTCTGGTCGAACCAGGCGTAATAAAAAGCCAAAACCGGCGCCGGTTCCTGAGCAGAGATAGCGGGCGGGGTTACCAAACCGGCAAACAAAAGTAAAAGTAATGTTAGTGTTTTTATAGTAAATTTCATAAAACTACGCTCCAAACCAAAAAGTATAACATACAAAGAATTGATAGCAAAGACAAGAAAACAGTTTTGAATCGCTGCGCAAATCTACTGTTTTGTGGTATAATATTGGAGGCTGGTTCGCTATTTGGTTGACATTTTTTACGACGAACGACGAATCATGATAATCGAAAGAAAAACCCGGCATACTTGTGCTTTTTTCGTCGTCCGTCGTCCGTCGTTCGTCAAAAATGTCAGGAAATTATTCCTTAAAACTGTACAAAACCGGCCAGACGTGATAAAATCATAATGATTATGTAAAATGAGGATAAACGCCTATGCCAACGCTTGAAGACGGCAGAAATGCAATAGAACAAGGTAATTTACAGCAGGCCCGGCTTATCTTTGAGGCGGTATTGCAAGAGACGCCACGCTCGCCAGACGCCTGGCTGGGATTGGCCGAAGTTTTAACCGATGTTGAAGACAAAAGAATCTGCTATGAAAATGTCTTAAAAATCGACAAAGCCAACCCGGCTGCCAGAGAAGGTTTACGTAGTCTGGAGCCTCAAGCTAATCCATTAATTGCCGCGCTTCAAGAAAAAGCATCTGTCAGGGTCGACGACGAAGAGGAGTTTACCGCCGCAGAGACCGACGACAAAGCTTCTGACAGACCGACAATGATTGGTTCCAGTGATGACATTACGGCGGCTGTTAAAGCGGCAAACGTGGCCGGCGCAGAAGGGGGACCGCCTACCTATGCTCTGGTAGCAATTGGGTTGGTTTTCTCGGTGGTGGCCTTTGCAGTTGGCGGCGGCGTAATCTATGTTGTCCTTGAGTCGTTAGCCGGTGGATAAGGCTTAGGATTAAATAACTATCCCATTTCTATGTTACATTGACCTAATTTTGGGCTTGAATGGGGACAGTTATTTAGTTCTCAATCCTAAGTAGAGTATTTTTATGCTACCGGATTTTCGTTTACGTCAAAGAGAATATCTGTTGGAAATCAGCCGAGCGATGAATGCTCGGCTTGATTTATCCTCGCTACTTAAACTGACCCTCAAAAGCGCCGTAGAAATATTAGCCGGACAGGCTGGGTTAATCACCCTACGGCGCGATGACGGCGCGTTGGCTCCCCGAGCCAGTATTGGTTTACCTCTCAAAGCAGTCCCTCTTTTTGAACCCCTCTGGCGTGATCTTGAAGATGAGAGTAAACCTGGGACTACCCTTGATATCTCATTTCGCCTGGCCCTGGCTTCCAGAGCGGCCGGGGTGCAGATGCGCCAGGTGGTGGCTTTGCCAATGGAAATTGGCAAGGAATCGATTGGTTACATTTTTATCTTTCGCACTCGCGGGGTTGGATTTAGCACCAATGATCGTCAGGTTTTGAGCGCTTTTGCCGACCAGGCCGCCATTGCCGTGCATAACGCTCGATTATACCAGCAGGTTAGCGCCGAACGGGAACGCCTGACTGCCATTATTGAAAATAGCGGCGATGGGGTGATGATTGTCAACCCCTACCGAATTATCCAAACCTGGAACAAAACTCTGGCCAATATGACGGGCATCTCCACTGATGAAGCGGCGGGTCGCCCGTGTTATGAAGTTTTGAATTTAACGACAAAACAGGGTGTGAGCGTTTGTCATACGGCCTGCCCGTTAATCAACCCGCCTGAAGATGGACGACTCTATGCAGAGGGTCTCCACCACCGGGCCGACGGCATCTCCATCACCCTGGCCGATAACTACTCTGCCCAAACTAACGAAGAGGGCCAGGCCACCCAATTTATTGCCAACGTACGCGATATGACCCGCTTGCACGAAGCCGAAGAGTTAAAACAAACGTTGCTGTCTGTTATCTCCCACGAATTAAAAACGCCGGTTAGTATTATCAAGGGTTACGCCGGCACCCTGGCTAGAGAGGATGCCAACTGGGATAAAGCTACTCTGGCCGATGGGTTGAGCGTTATTGAAGAGGAGGCCGACCGGCTGGATCGACTCATTACCAATCTGCTGGATGCCAGTCGTCTGCAAGCGGGGGGTCTTAAACTGCAACTTAGTTATTTAAATTTGGCCGATATGGCTAAAACCGCCGTAGAAAAACTCCAGACAACCACAGATAAACACGTTTTTACTGTCGACTTTCCCCGCGACTTTCCACCCATTAGGGGTGATTTTGAGCGATTGCAGGAAGTGTTGACCAATTTAATTGGAAATGCTATCAAATACAGTCCGGGGGGAGGCCTGATCAAAGTGACAGGCGCGTTGGCTAAACACAACGTCGTTCGGCTCTCCATTAGCGATGAGGGCATTGGCATCCCCCCTGTCGACCAGGAGCGCATTTTTGACCGTTTTCACCGGGTCGACAACCGGCTGGCCCGGCAAACGCCCGGCGCTGGCTTGGGATTATTTTTGGTCAAAGCCGTGGTTGAGGCTCACGGGGGGCAGATAGGGGTTGAGAGCGTCCCCGGACAGGGCAGCGCCTTTTGGTTGGAGTTGCCGGTCGGCGGTCAATAATCAGCGTCCCAGACTCTAAAGGTTTTGGCAAACTTGTTTGCACAACCTTTGGGGTCTTCAATGGGACAGAAACAGGGCTGTTCAGTTCTAAAGATTCTGCGTGTGTCATTGCGAGGAAGCGAAGCGGACGAAGCAATCTCCTGCCTGCAACGTGGGGATTGCTTCGGCAAAATACGCCTCGCAATGACATAACCGCAGAACTGAACAGTCCTAGTACACGGCGGCGTAAATCCTTCGGTAGTTTATTGAGTGAAAAAGTGCACTTTTTCACTCCATAAACTAAGCAACGCGCTGCTTGTAACTACCGAAAGACTTCCGCCAAGCTGTACTAGGTTACTGATACTGATAACTGTGTTCTTTAAGGAGAGCGTTTATGGAACTGGCACAAATCATTGAAATTGCTAGAGGCGATGAGCCGGCAGATCTGTTATTGAAAAACGGCAAGGTGATTAACGTCTTCACCGGCGAAGTCATAGAAACTGATATCGCCATTGTTCACTCCCGAATTGTGGGATTGGGCACTTATGAAGCGCGTGAAACCGTCGATTTAGAGGGATGTTACGTTGCGCCCGGCCTAATTGACAGCCACGTCCACATTGAAAGCGCAATGGTCCCGCCTCCGGAATTTGCCCGGGCCGTAGTACCCAGAGGCACCACCACCGTTGTCACCGACCCGCATGAAATTGCCAATGTTCTGGGGCTGGAAGGCATTCGCTTTATGCTGGATATGGCCAAGCACAATCCCCTCAGCGTGTATGTTAACGCGCCAAGTTGCGTACCCAGCACCCATATGGACACCACCGGGGCCGCGTTGGAATGGTACAATTTAGAACCGCTGCAACGGGAAGAGTACGTCATTGGTCTGGCCGAGGTGATGAACTTTCCCGGCGTAGTTGCCGGCGACGAAAATGTCCTCAACAAAATTCGCTCTTTTCGGGGTATGATTAAAGACGGTCACTGCCCCGGTCTGACCGGCAAGGCCCTGAACGCCTACGTTAACGCCAGTATTGGCAGCGACCATGAATGTACCACGGTAAAAGAGGCGCTTGAAAAGTTGCGTCTGGGCATGTACATCTTTATCCGCGAGGCAACCAATGCCCACAACCTTAAAACGCTGCTGCCAATAATTACCCCGGAAAACTCTCGCCGCATCTGCTTTTGCACCGACGACCGCCAACCCGCCGACCTGCTGGATGAAGGTCATATCGACTTTATGCTGAGAACCGCCATTGCCGAGGGCGTTCCGCCTATCACCGCTCTCCGTATGGCTACCCTCAATCCCTCCGAATACTTTCATCTGCACGACCGGGGAGCCATTGCACCGGGCCGCCGTGCCGATTTGATGGTCTTCTCAGATTTGCAGACGCCTGTCGCCAAAATGGTTTACCGGGGGGGCAAATTGGTGGCCCAGGATGGTAAAGCGTTTCTCTGGAAGCGTGAAATTCGGGGTAGCGTTCTGCGCAGTTCAATGAATGTCGATTGGAGCAAGGTTGATTTTAGCATCGATGTGGCCGGGAGACGGGTTCGCATTATCGGCGCTATTCCAGACCAACTAATTACCAACCACATTATTGAAGAGACTCCCCAAGTAGATAGTAAAGTAGCAGCCGATTTGGACCGTGATATTGCCAAAATTGCTGTCATTGAACGCCACCTGGCTACCGGCAATGTTGGAAAAGGATTGGTGCGCGGTTTGGGCTTAAAGCGAGGCGCAATTGCCAGCACTGTCGCCCACGACCATCACAACATTGTGGTCATCGGCATAGATGATCAAAGTATGCTGACCGCCGCCCGCGCCACCGCCGAGACCAAGGGCGGCATGGCCGCTGCCGATGGCGACGCCGTGCTGGCTCAACTTCCGCTGCCCATTGCCGGCCTTATGAGCGATCAACCCATTGAGCGCGTCAGAGACCAGATGGACAACTTACTCAAGGCCGCCTATCAATTGGGATCGCCCTTGCATGACCCCTTTATGGCGATGAGTTTTCTGGCTCTGCCGGTCATCCCCTCACTCAAACTCACCGACCACGGTTTGGTGGATGTTGACAAGTTTCAGTTAGTTTCGCTGTTTGCCTAGCAGTAAGTAATCAGCTAAAAATAAGTTCCCGTTTTAGGAGTCAAAAAGTGCACTTTTTGACTCCTAAAACGGGAACTTATTTTTGGACGGTCACTAAATACGAAACATTTCTTCGATGGAACCAGCAACCGCAAAGAAGGAACTATAGATGCAAGCAAACTGGTTAAAACGCTTCCGCTTTGAACGATTATTGGACCCCTTGCTTCCGCTTATAGCCGTAGTGGGCGCTTTGATTATAGGGGCGTTTATCCTGATATTGCTAGACGCCAGCCCGCTTGAGGCTTATCAGGCGATGTTTAAAGGCGCATTTGCCAACAAAAATGGGTTAGCCGATACCATGGTTAAGGCTACCCCACTATTACTGGTTGGGCTGGGTATTGTCATTGCCTTTCGAGCCAACGTAATCAACATCGGCGCTGAGGGACAGTTGATAGTGGGCGCTTTACTGACCACCTACTTGGGCCTTACCCTGGGCGAAAAGATGCCCGGTTTTGTCGT
>JAJRVO010000264.1 GCA_024277275.1 Chloroflexota bacterium | reverse complement strand
CCATACGCCCAGCCGTTAAAAATCCTGGGTTTACTCATTACCTGGGGCGCTGTAGCCCAGGGGTCTTCATTTTGGTACGATGTGTTGAAAAAGGTTAGCTCAGTCACCCAATCAACCAAGACTTCAGGAGCAAAGCAACCAGGCCAATCGTCAAGCTCCAGTGAAGAATAGAGAACAAAGAGAAAAGAAATAAGTGGCATGGTTTAGAAACGTGGAAAGTTAGATTAACACTTGGCCTATAAAATCCGTAATGCGTAATGCGTAAAATGTAACGATTTGGCGCTATAGCAGTCATTACGCATCACGAATTACGCATTACGGGCATAGAAGTGTTAATCTAACTTAAACAGAAGCAACTTTTTGTTTATTCAAAGATTTCCAAAATCGGTTTCCCATCCCATTTTTCAGGAATTGGCAGTTCTAAGGCATATGCAGCAGTGGCTGCGGTGTCGTAGGTGTTAATGGCGCTGCCCAGAGTTACGCCTTGCGGCACACCCGGCCCAACGGCCAGCCAGGGGATAGTTCTGTCCAGGGGCGCGTCGTCTCCGTGTCCTTGCCCGTGGCCGCCGTGGTCGGCGGTAACAATCAGAAGCGTGTTATTCAGGTAGCCTCCGCTATCAAGCGCAGTTAAAAGTTCGCCAATTAAACCATCTACATAATTTATGGCGTATAGCTGGTTTTCCGATACCCAGCCATAGGCGTGCCCTACTCTGTCGTTATCCGGAAAGTGGATAAAAAAGAGGTTGGGCAAGCCTTCTTCTATAAACTCAATTGCCTGGTCCTTAACCTCTGAATCGTGCGCGTCTTTGCCAAAACATTTGTCTACCGAGTTTGGCAAAATTGTGTAATTTAACTTCTCCTTGCCAAATGCCATCGCCGTACTTAACCCGGCGTCGTGTGCTACGCTAAACACCGTTGGGCCGTTCATTCCCGGCCAGCCAATGTAGGGCAGGCCCCAATGGATGCCATGTTTATCCTCAACCATGCCGGTTAACATTGAGGCGTGACTGGGCAGGGTAACACTGTTGGGTATAGTTTGAGCTTTGGGAGAGTAAGCCCCCTTTGCCCTCAGGTTATCCAGGATGGGGGTATTGGCTAAGTCCAGAGCATCGGGGCGCAAACCGTCGATACTGATAATGACCACATGTTTAATTCCCGACTCTGTTACTAGCGTCGGCGTTAGGGTAGCTGTTGGCGGGTTAGTGGCCGTGGAAAGAGGGGTTGGCGTTGAGGCTGG
This sequence comes from Chloroflexota bacterium, assembly GCA_024277275.1. Classification (GTDB taxonomy): domain Bacteria; phylum Chloroflexota; class Anaerolineae; order 4572-78; family J111; genus JAJRVO01. The sequence goes on along the minus strand of JAJRVO010000264.1, from coordinate 9,148 downwards.
GGTATCTGTGGCTGTTAGAAAACTGGTAGCCGTGGGAGAGGGAGTTAAGGTTGAGGTCGGGGTATTGTTGACGCGGGTGGGGGTAGAGGTTGGTTCCGGGGTAAAAGTAGGTTCAGGTAAGGTGAAAGGCGTGGGGGTAAAAGCATCTTGTACCAGAAGCGATTTGGCCGGCGTGGGCGTTGCTGTTATTTCCTGAGCGGATGCAACCTGGGCGGATAAACCTGAGTAGTTTGTTATCTCTCCCGATACTTCTACCTCTTGGTTCCGGGTTGTATTCCAGAAGGTTGATAGCGATACGAACCCCGCGAATCCCAGAACAATAATGACTATGGCGGCTAATATCGACAGTCTTTTTGTTTCAGAACTTGATAGCGGTGATTTGGGCATCGTCGATGGCCTCCCCCAACTCGGATTTACTATTTGAGCTTGATAGTGGCAATGATACGTAATTGTTTGGCATTAATATTATATTTTATAATTATCTCTATAATATTTACTGATAATACCGCAAAAATGAATGAATTTCCAGTGATGATTGTCATATAAAAAGGGTGACTTAGTCATTATTCTACAACATTTGCTGTAGATGCTCTACAATTAATGTGGAGAAAGGGCACTTACAGGCAATCCATTTTACGTACAATAAACCCGCTATCTACCTGATTACACCGGTCTCTTTTTTTGGTAAAATAGAATGTATCGGTTAGGAGAAGTCGCCTATATTTTTTAATACCATGACGGCAAAGGATTATAAATATATCTCTTACATATATCCTTTGGTAGAGGCGGCTATACCTCTATGTAAGGTATACTGTTTACACAGCATCTAATCTTGTAGAGGAACAAAGTTAAATTGCTAAACATAGCCACTTTGCTGCAACTTAAAATGCGGAAGAACGTATAATATAGAGACGTAACTGTGGCTTAATAATTCACAACTTCTGCCACAGTTCTGCACAGAATCTCCACATTTGGGTAGTATCTTATAATAATAAGGAGCTTAACAAAAACTTATTGATACTTGACAAACAGGCTGTCGCCGGTATACTTTAGTTAACGCTCGTTAAGTAGCGTGATTGTACAAATTTTCTTATCCAAATTGTATTCATGTTAACATACTAAACAAATGGCTTTACATCAACGAACCAACCGGCGCAATTTAATTGTTCAAACAGCAACGGACCTGTTTATAAAAGGAGGGTACGCTGCCACATCGGTGCGCCAAATAGCTGATGCTGTTGGCTGCACCGAAGCCGCATTGTACTACCACTTTAAGGAGGGTAAACGCGCCCTGCTCCAGGCCGTGGTCGAAAACGAAACGCCTGATTTTATGAACGTTCTGGAGAGTTGTCGACAAGCAAACTCTCTATCTGAACTTATTCATACTTATATCCGTAGTATGTGCATGCACTGCACAAAGCGAGAACGGCACATACAGTGGCTTATCTCGGAACTTCCAAATTTTAGCGCGGATGAAAGGTCTATATTTGCTGGAAAACACCTTATGTTCCATGCGGAACTGGTAAAACTAATTGTCCCTTTTGTAAAAAATCAGGATGAGGCAAATGAGTTGGGATGGATGCTAATCTGCGCCTCATTTGGGTATCGGCAAATTTTTGTAACCTTGGGGCTGGATGATTTAACCGACTTCTCAATCCATAAGTTCGCCGACAGCGCCGCCCATTATTTGGCTGAGTAATCATTAAGCTTTAGCGTAGTAAACAGCGGGTATAAAAGAGGGGATTTTATAACTTTTGGCTAAGGGCTTAGGATTTTACAACCCTAAGTAGCCAAAACACCCAAGAGAAGCCCGATTTTAACCGGGTTTCTAAAAACAGAGTACAAAAAAAGAGAAGAGACACCGTCTAAGACTTTGGCCGGTCACACGCGGTGTCTCTCCAGGACACAGAGTTTAGTATGCCCGCGCATTTTGCGTTGGCAGCGCTATCCTCCCTCTGCTTTTTGCATTATACCCCATTACCAAGAGTTAATCAATATTTACCGGGATGATTTGGAAAAAACACCCCCAAACATCCCGTCTTCAATTCTATTTTGGGAGAGAAAAGCAATCTTCGACTTTTGTCGAAGATTTTTTGGCTAGAATATTGTAAGCTACAAGAAACACCATTCCCAAGTTCTATACATTATTTTTAGGAGACAATTTGGTAATTGTTTGGAACGTTGTATTCAACCGGACGAAAGACGATAGACGAACGACAAAAACCCGGCGCTATCGTTTCATTCGTCCGCCGTCGTTCGTCATTCGTCCTTTTTGACAACTACCTTGAATTACCGAATCTTCTCATTATTAGGAGTTAAGCAGTTGAACAGACTGAGCGGTTTTCTTTTGTTGGGGTTGCTGGTAACCATTGTTGTGGCTGCGCTTTTTTTGCCGCCTATCTCTTTGGCAGACCGGTTGCTCTATACAGGTTATGAATCTGTTGGCCCTGATGGTCGCATCATTCAAACCTCTAATGGCGCTAAAATCGCCTTTTTACCGGCAGGGATAAATAACAATGTTAAGGTTAAATTGGACGTTGTGCCTCATAACCGGACGGCCAACGATAACTTGTTGATTGCCGCCGAAAGTATCCCCTCTAACTTGGCTATAGTTGGTCCATCCTATCGTATTCAACAGCGGGGAGACGCTTCGGCAACGGTCGCGCTGACTATTCCTATCCCCAATGAGACAGAGTCTTCTGACACGTTGGATTTATACGCCTGGGATGGCGTAACCTGGGCCTGGCAACCCAGTCGCATAGTTCCGGTTAAAAATCTAATTGAAGCCGAGTTGGATTTTGTGCCTAAAGCGGTCGCTGTAATGCAAACGCAGGCCCTTAATCCCATTGTATCAACCGATGACATCCCCGACGCAACCGTATCCGGCGAGATTAAAAACGCCATAATCGAGATAAGCGGTCTTGCTCTGGACGCAAACGGCCAACTTACCGGCGAGTTGGGCGACATATCATCGGAAATTCAAGACGCCGGCTTGTCAGTTATTCCAACTGCTCGCAACTGGGATGATGACGGTCATCCCGTTTACTCAAACCCGGTTGACGCGCTATTAGTAGACCTTAAGACCCGCGAGCGGCATATCAAGGCCCTTGTTGATGTAGTGCAAAGTCAAGGATATCAAGGCATTGAGTTGGATTACCGCAGCATTAACCCGGATTTACGCCAGGAGTTCACTGCCTTTTTGACCGAACTGCGCCAGACCTTGCCTGATGACAAGCAGCTTTACGTCCAGATAGAACTGCCCCGGCAGATGTCAACGGGCGGCTGGGATACCGGCGCTTATGATTGGCCGGCCATTGGCCGCCTGGCCAATGTAATCAAGCTGCCGACATCGCCCGACCCCAAAGATTACGCCCCTGGCGGCCAAATGGAAGCGATGCTCAACTGGGCGGTGGGTCAGGTTAATCGTTACAAATTACAACTGCTCTTTTATGCCAACAGCATGGAGCAGGTAGATGGCAATGCCCGTGATATCAGCTACGACCAGGCGCTTGAGCAAATTGGCGATGTGGCTGCGGTAAATGCCCCCGGCGTAATTAACCCCGGTCAGAAAATAGATTTTACCCTGACCGGCCTGCAAAAATCCACCGGCGTCCAGATTGACGAGACGGGTACGTACTGGTTTGGTTACCTGGATGACTACAACCGGCACCATACCGTTTATCTTGAAAATGCAGCCAGAATTGACCACACCTTGCAGTTGGTCAGGCAATACAATTTACGCGGCGTCGCCATCCAAAACCTGCCCGGCCAAGAAGCGGAAGCACAAATTTGGAATGAGGTGCGCAACTTTCTCGACTCAATCCCCGCAACTTCGCCCGCCGACAATGAATATTCTGTGGCCTGGCGGGTGCAGACAGAAGACGGCAACGTTGTAACCGAAAAAATGGTAGATTTAAGCGCTCCCAACTATCAGTGGATAGCTCCAGAAGAGGGCGGGGTATTTGAAGTAGCCGCCAGCATTGCTTCAAATCAAAATCCCGCGCCGGTTTCTCAGGGGCAATTGACCATTTCGGTTGCCACCCCCACCCCTACGCCTACCCCAACGCCCACCTTTACATCGACTCCCACCCCAACCCCCAGTCCAACCCCTAGGCCCACCAATACTCCGACGCCAACGCCAACGCCAACGCCCAAGCCTGTACAACAAGCATCAACTCAACAGCGAACCGGCCCTGTACCACCGGCAGTACCTCCGGTTAATGTGCTGTTTGGGTACGGCATTCAGGCCGACCCGCGAGGCGATACGGCCGCCAATATCGGCCATATCAAATCGATGGGCTTTAACTGGGTCAAATTCCAAATGGCCTGGAAAGACGTTGAATCGGCCCCCGGCGACTACTCATGGGCTTTGTGGGACCAAATTATTGACGCCTACCACGTCAACGGTATCCAGGTTTTATTGAGCATTCCCAAATCGCCGGATTGGGCGCGCCCGTTTGATGATGACAGAAGCGTAGAAGGCCCGCCACAGGACCCCAACAAATACGCCGAGTTTGTGGGCCACGTGGCCGGTCGCTACCAGGGCAAGGTTCAGGCCATAGAAGTTTGGAATGAACAGAACCTCTGGTACGAGGCCGGCGGAATGGGACGCATCAGCGCAGCAAATTATGTTCAGCTTCTACAACTGTCTTACCGGACTATCAAGGATGCTAACCCCGATATGATTGTGGTCAGCGGCGCATTAACCCCCGCCGGTAACGTCGGCGAGGCGGCAATGGATGATATTGAATACTTAAACCAGATGTACGCCAACGGCGCAAAAGGCTTCTTTGACGCCCTGGGCGCGCATCCCAGCGGTTACAACTGTCCGGCCCGGAGCGATTGGCGCACCGTATCCGACGCGACTGCCACCAGCTTCCGAGGGCCGTTTGAAAACCGGCATCATAGCTGGTGCTTTAGGGGCACAATGGAAGGCTACCGCGAGGTGATGGTAGCCAACGGCGACGGCAACAAAGTCATCATTCCCACCGAATTTGGTTGGGCCGTCTCCGGCAATCCCAAACCCGGCTACGAATACGCCCGCGACAACACGCCCGAAGAACAAGCCCAGTGGGTTGTGGAAGCCTATCAAATGGGCAAAGAGTGGGGTTGGGTTGGTCCAATGTTACTCTGGAACCTGGATTACGGGGTGACGGCCCCCAACACCGAGTTAGCCGGCTTTGGCATTATCAATACACCCGCTTACCACGCCCTGGCAGGTATGCCAAAGTAGATGAATTTGGCGTGATTATGCCCAATCTTGAAACAAGGTTTTTGTAACGCAAGGAGGTCCCAATGATTAACTTAAGTCAAAGTAAAAAATCAAATCCAATCAACATCTGGCGACTAATCTTAATAGCGGTCATTGCAGTTGGCGGAGTTGGATTGTTTTCAATAGCGGGCGCAACCCCCGTTCTGGCGCAAGAAGGCGCCGGGGGCGAAGTCGAACAGGGCGCGGTAGTTGACCCGCCAGAAAGCGCGCCGCCGGAGCCGGTTGTCATCCCGGAAGCTATTGCCTTTTCACAGGATTCAATTGTTACCGGAGCGCCTTTTCAACTGACAATGAGCAATCTGTTGCCCGGGACCATCCGATATACAACCAACGGCTCAATTCCCGTTGCCGACAGCATGCCTTACACCGGGCCAATACCAATTAATGGAACCACCATAATTAGAGCGCAAATGTTTGACGCCGCCAAAAACCCGGTGGGATACACTTACACCAAATCGTACATCTTTGCCAACTACAACCAAACCATTCCCGTTATCTCGATTGTCACCGATTGGACCCACCTGGACGCCCTGCACGCAAATCCTAAAGGCCGGGGCAAAGAGTGGGAACGCCCTATATCTATAGCCTACTTTGCGCCGGGTGGTCAGGTTCAATTTAACGTCAACGCCGGTATCAGGCTGCACGGCAACTTTTCTCGCTTGTTTAGTCCTAAAAAGTCGTACCGCATCTACTTCCGTAAAGCGTACGGCGGGCCGGGCAAGCTGGACTACCCGCTTTTTGAAGACACCCTGGTCACAAAGTTTGATAAGTTAGTGCTGCGGGCCGGTTTTCAAGATTCATTTCTGCATCGCGGCATTCCAGAACGGGCCGACAGGCATGATTTGGGCAGATACATTAACGACCAGGTGACGCGCAATTTGCACCGGGATATGGGGCAGCCCATCGCTCACGGCTCCTGGGTGTTGCTTTACCTAAACGGCGAATTTTGGGGCCTGTACAATCTTACCGAAAGAATAGACCTGGATTTTCTGCAATCCTACTCCGATAAAGATTCACAGTGGGATGTTATTACCAAAGAAAGCGGTTGGGACGAGATGGGTCAGTGGTACAGTGTAGAAGAGGCCAAAGAGGGCAACTACGGCGGCTGGCTTGACAACCAGAACTGGGTTGGCAACGCTGACTTTACCAATCCGGGCAATATTGGCGGCCTGGAATGGCGAGTCGACATGGAGAATGTTTTCTCTTACATGTTCCTGCAAGCCTACGTGCAAAACACCGATTGGCCCAGCGCAAACTGGACCATATACCAGCGTGTTGACCCCGGCGCAGACATTGAGGGCAATGAGCGCAAGTGGCGGATGATGGTGTGGGACGCCGAAGACACCTTTGGCGTTGGAGCATACGGCAAAATGGATATGAACACCATTGTCAGAGTTCACAGCCCGCACGATAGCATTACCCGCATTTTAGAGAAGCCGTTCATTGGCTTCTGCGGTCTCAAGCATCAATTTGTCGACAGGGCGCGCGAGTATCTGGGCGTAGAAAACAAGTACGGCAAACCGGAAACCGAAGTTGGTCAGCTTTCTAAAGAGCGGGTTAAAGCAGAAATTATAAAACAGGCCGATATTGTGAGGCCGTTTATCCCGTTGGAAACCCAGCGCTGGGCGCCGGACTTGCCCGGCCCGGCAATTTTTGAGCAAAACGTAGCCAATATGCTCACTTTTGTTGACGTGCGCGAAGAAGTAATCTTGAATCATCTTGATATTTTGCGATACCAAACCTTTACCGAATGTAGGTAGGGGATGAGAACCAAATAGCTTGCTCATTTTTGTTTTCAAACGCAAGTTCAGAAATAGGGTAAGTCGTCAAACTTTGACCGAGTGTAAAGAGGATAAAAATCTATGGACCTAAATTCTATATTTTCCAGTTTTCAGGATGTTAGCGAAACAATTACCGCGTTAGACGTGTTTGTCTCTCTGTTGTTGAGCTTTGGACTATCATTCATAATTGCCTGGGTTTACAGAGCTACTTATAAGGGAACATCATACTCCCAAACGTATGTCCACACCCTCATTATTATGAGCATGATTGTGACCGTTATTATGCTCATCATCGGCTCTAATATTGCCCGGGCCTTCTCGTTGGTGGGGGCATTGTCGATTATCCGCTTCCGTAACGCAATGAAAGATACCCGCGATGTGGGCTACATCTTTTTTGCTATGGCTATAGGGATGGCTACCGGAACCGGTTTCTATCTATTGGCAGCTATATCCACAGCCGTCATTAGTTTTGCCTTATGGGAATTGACAAGCCTGAATCTGTTTGCCAGAGAAATTAAAGAGCAAATACTCAAGATTTGGGTGCCGGAGGATATGGACTACGAAGCGGTGTTTGACGACATCTTCCCACGCTATCTAGTCCAGTACAGATTGCTGGCTGTAAAAACCGGCAAAGGAGAAGCGTTGACCAAGCTGGAGTACGCAATTGAGTTCAGAGAACAGGCCGGCAAGAAACCATTTTTGGACCACTTGCGCAGGCTAACCTATAACAAGCCGGTGTCACTGATTACCGAACACAATCGAAATGAGGTGTGGTAGGTCACTGATAACCTGACCAGCGTTGAGACTATTCAGCTTAGAGCGTGTTTCTTAAATCGTGTGGGCCAGACCGCAGAGGTTTCTGAAGCCGATTTTAACTGTAAGTCAGGTTCATAACCGGGGCAAATTCGCTTAAAAATGTCTCGCAAAAAACCTCTGCGGTCTTTAAGAAACACGCTCTTAGCTCGGCGGGACAAAAATATGAACTGGAACCGGGCAGTCTAACATTGGGTTGAACCAAGAATTGCGACGTTCAAATTTACGACCGCCTGGCCTCGCGGCAGCACGCCACGCTGGAGTTTGATGGGCAAAACTGTATTATTTATGACGAGGGCAGCGCCAACGGCACTTTTATCAATGACCGGCGGGTAGGAGCAAAAGGGCGTCCCTTTAAACCGGGAGATCGCCTGCGAATTGGTGAAACTGTTTTTTCTCTGAGTACAACCGCCGGTACAGTAGGCCGTGAGGCAAAGCAAGCAGTTGGCTTATCGCCGCCGGTGGACGAGCATACCAAGACGGTCTTTGCCGCCCCGATTGCGGCTACTCCGCGTGAACCGCCCGCAGCCGGCAAGGTGGCAAAGGGTAATCTCCCCTGGTTATGGATTGGTCTTGGAGCGACGACATTGGCCGTGATTGTTGCCGGCGCAATTGCGTTTCAGGGGATGGGCGGCGTTGGCCCCTCTATGCCAACCATTTCGCCAACGCCCAGCAAGACGCCCATCGGCGCCGGAGGGGAAATCGAGTCTCCCCCACCCACCGAAACGTCTACAGGTGAAACCCCTCTCGCAAACTCCCCAACCCCTGCCAAAACGCCAACCCCCACAGAAATGTCTACCAAAGCGCCAACGCGCACAAAAACACCCACCAAAGCGCCAACGCGCGCAAAAAGACCCACCAAAACGCCAACGCCCACAAAAAGGCCTACCAAAACGCCAACGCCCACAAAAATACCCACAAAAACGCCAATCCCTCTGCCAACTCCTACGCCTGTTCCGCAAGTGTTTGCTGAAATTCAGAGAGGTCAGATTTGTCCCGGTAATTGCTATGATTTTGGGTCTCGAGCTGACTGGTGTTTCTGGTCCAACTTCAAAACCGAAGTCGAAGCGACTGTCTATTTCCCCGATGGATCGCCGCCGTTTAAATTTGAGTTGCCCGCTCCCTGGCCCATGCTAGACAGTAATAAGTAATGAGAATTAAATAACTGTCCCTCAACATTGTAATTGGTAAATGGTAATTGGTTATTAAGCCAATCCCTAATTACTAATTACCATTTACTGCGCTCTGAAATGAGACAGACAGTTATTTAATCCCGATTCCT
>JAJRVO010000263.1 GCA_024277275.1 Chloroflexota bacterium | reverse complement strand
AGTCGGTTATCATATTAGGAAAATGCTGTTTCTGAAAATACTCGCTGTAAGTTACCTGCTTTATCAGGATAGTTACCCATATTATTGGGGTGTACAATTTCAGTTACAGTATTTCTTAGATCCATAACCGACTTCCAGAACCGATATTAGAGATATAGCCCCAAGCCATAATTTTTCGGGGGTTCCATCAGAGAACTGCGCCAAGTGTCATAAGGATAACATCCATACTAAGGAAGATGCTTCGACACATTGCGGAGAATGTCACCAGGAAACAACAAAAGCCTGGCAAACTTCTCCTCATGCCAGGGCTGACGATGGTCACGGTCACAAACTTGGGGCTACTTGCGAAGACTGCCACGGCTCATTCGTCGAAAATCATCCCAAGAAAGGCGCTATGCGACTAACGACTGACTCGTCGGTATGTGGCGAGTGCCATGCCCACACCTTTGAGCAATGGAAAGGTAGTCGCCACGGCCAGGGCGATGTGCAATGTATCGACTGTCACCGACCTCACTCACAAGAGTTTCAGTTGACAGACGGTGACTTGTGCGGTTCTTGCCACGGTGATCGGCTGGAAGAATTCTCTCACAGCGCCCACAGCCAGGCAAATATCACCTGCGCCGACTGCCACCTGGCGACGGCATCCATCTACAAGACAGCCCTCTACAACAGCGACCGAGTCCCAAGCCACAGTTTTTCGTAAATACCGTCAGAGAATTGTGCCAGGTGCCATGCGGAAAACATCCATCGGCAATCGCTCCATCATACGGACCAGATAACCGCAACGCAAACAACGGCAATGACCGGACGTATCCCGGAACTGACTGAGCAACTCGAGACCACTCAACGGGCAAACAAGTGGCTAAGAATGATGATTTTGGTCTCTCTGGGTGCGGGCATAGGATTTGGCTGGCTAATTTGGGGGTTGCGTGTTAAATCCAGAAAACGTTATGTCTAAAAGGTGGCTAAAAGTAGTCAAATACAGCCTGTGTTCAGTGTTGGCCGCGCGGGGAAAGGAGTTGCCGGTGAGACCGTTGATTTTTTAGCATTCTTTGATAATCGTCCGTCTTTTGATGTTTCTGACCATTATGAGAGGAATCACAATGAATGACCACTTAAACGCAAAGATGTACAAGAAGTTGACCCTTTTTAAAATTGGGTTGTTATTGGTGGCAGCATTGCTTATGTTTGGTTTTTTCAGTCTAATAGTCAATCCCCGTAGAGTAGTAGGTCAAGGACCAACGGCCAATTCCGATAACTGTGTCGCCTGCCACACAAATCCAGAGAAGATGCAAACCCTGACCCAAGAGGATGAGATTACCTCAGATTTAACTTCGGGCGAGGGACACAGCGACCAATTGCCTCTGGTTAAGGCATGGGAGAAATACTTTATTCCAGATTTAGAAGCCGTGGGCGCAGTGCATAATATAGTTGGATGTACGGCCTGCCACGGTGGAACAAGCGACACAGATGATAAAGACCAGGCCCACACAGGGCTGCTAGAATCCGCGTCCAAAGTTCCCGAAGAAACCTGCGGAACATGTCACCGGGGGATATTTGAGGGGCTGGATGCAAACAATTTACACTTTAATCTAGGGAGAGACAGCGCCATCCTGATGGGGCGGGGAGCAGACTTTGACAATTCGAACATGGCCCACGCTTTTGAAAATCACTGCCTCGATTGTCATGCTGACTGTGGGCAATGTCATGTCAGCCAGCCCGCTTATGCCGGAGGCGGCTTAATTGCCGGTCACCAATTTATAGGCGCTGATTCCTCAACAATTGCTTGCGATGGTTGCCACGGTGACCGGGTCAGCCTTGAATATAAAGGTGAAAATAAAAACGTACCCGGTGATGTTCATTGGAATCAAGAAGGTATGACCTGTGTTGATTGTCACCCAAAGGATAAAATTCACGGCGATAGCAATAACTCCTGTTCCAACGTCGATTGCCACCCGGCTACTGATGAATTTGCCAGTGTTGAGCAGCATGGCATACACGGCAATAAAGTGGCCTGCCAGGTTTGCCACTCCGATGAGTACAAAAATTGCGCAAACTGTCACGTTGGAACCGATAGCCAGGGATTGCCCTACCACACCCTTGATCCTTCGTGGCTGGATTTTAAGATTGGCCGCAATCCCAATCCCGGTAAAGACCGTCCCTGGAATTACCAATTGGTACGCCACGTTCCTGTAAATCCAAATACTTTTGCCGCCTATGGGGATAATCTGCTGCCAAACTTTGATGCGCTGCCCACCTGGAAAGGAACAGCGCCCCACAATATCCAAAAAATTACGCCCCAGAATCGAGCCTGCGAGAATTGTCACGAAAACCCCGAAATCTTCTTGATGAAAGAAGACGTAACGCCGGAGGAACTTACGGCCAACGCTAGTGTCATTGTAACTGAACCGCCTGGAATGGCCGGCGCTATAGGCGAAGTAGAGGCAAGCGTTATGCTTCACCCGCTGGCGGGGTTTGAGTCTTGCGCCTCTTGTCATGTAGCCGGTAAGATAAAAATGATACCCCACTCATTAGACAATCACCAGGATTGCTTCTTTTGCCACCGGGAAGGCATAGGAAAAGCGCCCAGGTTCTCCGGCGGGCATAACGATCTTAATCTGGACAACTGTCAAGAATGTCACCCACTGGCTGATCTGGACGATCCGGCTATAGCGGCAGCGGCGGCTGAAATCCCCTCGCTCACCGACGCGCGTCAAGAGCCGGAACGTGAACCATTGTTAAGTGAGGCCGAAATTGTGGGCGTAGATTGTTATGAGTGTCACCAGACCGAGGTGCTGGACTGGTCCCAAACTACCCACGCCATTGGAGCCAAAACAGAAACTTTTTTGGAAATCTGGGAAGATGAAGACCGCTCGGGCGAGTGCTTGCGTTGTCACACCTCAGGTTATGATGAAGCCACCGGCGAGTTCACCTTTGAAGGCATCGGCTGTGAGGCCTGCCACAATGGACGGGTATAAGGACACGGCAAAGGGAAAGTTGAAGAAGGATGCAAAAGTCCAACAATGCCAATCCCCGTAGATTGCGGCATTTGCGCCACTTGTCACGAGTTTACTTACAGCGAATGGCAAATTAGCGGCCATGCCAAAGGCAACGTCAGTTGCATTAACTGCCACCTGGCTCACGTGCAAGGGACGCGCCTGCCTACAGACGAGCTATGCGGGGCCTGTCACCAGGAAAGGTTAGATAGCTTTGCTCACACCAGCCACTATGATCAAGATGTAACTTGTATAGATTGTCATATGCATGCCCCAGACCCCGACTCTAATCAGGTAATGGGTACGGGCGCTGCGGGCCATAACTTCTTTGTCGGCACAGAAACCTGCGCTCATTGTCACGAAGAAACAGTCCACGTTAAGCGCGAGGCCGTTGCAGAGCAAGTAAGCGGGACAGATAGGCTTGTCTCTTTGGTTGCAAAGGAAAAAGTAATCAGATTAGAACAACAGGTTAAAGGGTTGCAAGAGAATTTTGTATCAATTCTGGGAATAGGGTTGGGCGTTGGCGGCTTTATGGGTGTGGCAGGGCTGCTGGTTGTAACGCGCTATCCGGGTCGTAAACAAAAGAAAACGGTTAAGGAGAAAAAAGTATGACCGTTAATAATGTATCCAAGCTACATTCTCGTAGAATCTTTTTGAAAACGATGGGGTTATCAGCGCTGGCGCTCTCTATGGGGCAAGCCATAGAAGCGGCGGCGGCAGAAGAGTCTCCCAATGAGACGGATGTGGAGCAGTTTGGCTGGCTTATTGACCTGACCCGCTGTGCGGATTGTGGCGCTTGCATGCAGGCTTGCAAAGAAGAAAACAATTTGCCGCCAACTGTATCTGCTCCGCCTGAGCTAACGTTTAACACCTGGACATTTGTGGAAACCATTGAAGTGCCAACCACTTTGGGCAAAGGGGCTGTCTACTCGGTAAAGCGGCAATGTATGCATTGCCTGGAGCCGGCTTGCGCCTCGGCTTGCCCGGTAGCGGCCTTGCACCAAACGCCCGAAGGCGCTGTTGTTTACGATGTTAGCCTCTGTATGGGATGCCGCTACTGTATGCTGGCCTGCCCCTTTGATATCCCTCACTTTGAGTGGAACGAGGGCTTAACGCCGGTGATTGGTAAATGCCTTTTGTGTCCCAATCGGCGGGTAGACGGGCTAAAACCAGCCTGTGTGGATATATGTCCAACAGGTACGCTGGAGTTTGGCTCCAGAGAACGGATGCTGGCCATAGCCAGAGCGCGCCTTGAGGCAAACCCGGACCGTTACGTGAATCACATTTACGGCGAGCATGAGGTGGGCGGCACGGGGGTTTTGTATCTTTCCGGCATTCCTTTTGAAAAACTGGGCTTCCGCACTGATTTGACCACCGAGCCATTACCAGAGTTAACCTGGAACATTATGACCCGTATTCCGGCAGTGGCGGTTGGTATGACCGTAGGTATGAGCGGTATTGCAGCAATTACCCATCGCCGGGGCAAAGATAAAACTGAACACCAACAACAAGGCGCAGTCGGGATCGCCACGCCAGGAGAGGCAAGCCCGTCTGAATCTTCAGTAGAAGAGTAAGAGGAGGGCCAACCTTATGATTGCATTACTTTCTCTCATCAGCCTGCGGATTATACTGCCTTTGATCATTACTCTGATGGCAGTCTACATAGTCCTACGACTCCTGGGCCGGCATAAAATATCACATTGGCCGGCCTGGGTTATATTGTTGGCAGCAGCTTTATTCCCTGTCTGGGTAACGGCCACATCGACCGCCATTGTGCGTTTTACCGAAGGGATTGGGCCTGTCTCCGGTATGAACGATAACTTTCCGTGGGGCATTTGGATTGGATTTGATATGATGGTTGGGGTGGCCCTGGCAGCCGGTGGTTTTGTGACGGCCGGGCTGGTTCACGTCTTTAACATCAAGCAGTTTCACGGTATGCTCAGAGCAGCTATTCTAACCGCTTTTTTGGGCTATCTGCTGGTGGTTGGCGGCCTAATCTTTGACCTGGGGCGACCTTACCGCATCTGGCATCCCCTGGTTTACTGGCAGCATCACTCGGTAATGTTTGAACTGGGCTGGTGTGTATCAATGTATACCACGGTGCTGGCCCTGGAGTTTAGCCCAATGGTGTTAGAGAAGCTCCCCTTTAAGTGGCCTCTGAAAATCATTAAATTTCTAACCCCGGTGTTTGTCATTTTGGGCATTACCCTTTCTACCCTGCACCAATCATCATTGGGGTCGCTCTATGTGCTGATGCCGGAGAAGTTACACCCGCTGTGGTGGACGCCCGCTTTGCCTGTTTTATTCTTTATCTCAGCCGTAGCGGTAGGGCCGGCAATGGTTACTGTAGAGAATCTCATCAGCGGCAAACTGGCCCATCACAAACCCAATACAAAGATATTGTCGAAGTTGGGAGGGCTGTCCGGGGCGGTACTGGCGGTATATTTGGCCCTACGTCTAGCCGATTTAACCAGTCGTAGCGCCTGGTCATACGCCTTTGAGCCTACTTTAATTGCTTTCTCTTTCTGGCTAGAGATTTTGCTGGGCGCTGTTGTGCCAATTATTCTGTTGGGCATACCCCGTTTGCAATTTAAATTGAGTAATATAGCCACGGTGGCAGGTCTTATTGTGGGTGGTGTAGTGCTAAATCGCTTAAATGTGGCTATCTTCGGCATGTTGACTTACACCGGCCCGGCCTATGCCCCCACGCTGAGAGAACTATCGGTGACCATTACCCTGGTTTCTTTGGGTGTAGCCACTTTTGCCCTGGCTGTGCGCTACCTGGCAGTATTTCCTACGCATACAGAGGAGCAGCCTCAGTTAAAGCCTACCTGGAGTGACACTCGCCTGAAATCGAGACCAGTCGAGGCGTCGCCGGTGAGAAACATTACAGTTTCAGTTGAAGAGTAATTTGACGAAAGGAGGCGCATATCGAAAAAAATGTAACCCACCAGTCAACCCCCGGTGTTATAGAGCAACAAACCATAATCAAAAAGGTAACCGTTCACCTTGCGCTCATAGCGGGTCCGCAACCCGCGTCACAGGTCCACAACCGCCGGGTCGCGGACCCGGCTAGAGCAATTAACGGTTAAAAGGTGAACAGTTACTCAAAAAGAAAGGAAAACGAAATGAAAATCCTTGGATTTTCAAACAAATGGACATTGTGGCTCACAATGGCTCTCTTGCTTGGAGTAGCGGTATTCCTGTCCGCATGCAGCGCGTCTGAACCTGTTGCCACACCTTGCCCGGAAACCGAGTGTCCGGAGTGCCCGGAAGCTAAGTGCCCGGAGTACCCGGAAGCTAAGTGCCCGGAGTGTCCAAAATGCCCAGAAGTTGAGTGCCCGGAAGCCGAGTGTCCGGAAGCCGTGTGCCCGGAAACCGAGTGCCCGGAGCCGCCCGCGCCTGCAACTGCAACCGACATCATTGCAGCCAAGTGCGCAGGGTGCCACATGGCGCTCCCAGCCGAGCATACGGGCATTCAGGACTCCGACCAGTGCGGCCTCTGCCACGTCCCGTACGGGCATACTACCGATTTTGAGCACAACGCAACTACTGAGGGCTGCCCTACGTGTCACAGCAGCCCTGAAGTGACCCACACCTATCTTCGCGACGAGGAAGATCAGGCCGCGCTTGCCGCCGATGCCGAGGCGAGATGCATCGCTTGTCACAGAGATGGAGGAATGCAACCGTACGGCAGAGGAGTCCCGGCTCTGGAAACTGAAGCGGATATCCTCGCGGCTGTGGAGTATGGAACCCTGCGCGCCTGGATCCAACCGGGTGGCTTTATGGCCAAGTATCTCACCGCTGAAGAGGTGGATACAATCACGGATTGGATAGACGAGATTTCTGCCGATCGTTCCATCAGCTACAATCCATACCTGGATGCCGTCAAGATTGAGTCCGACTTTGACCTCAACGGGCGCGGGGACAATGCGGCCTGGGACGCGGCGGAAGAACAGGCCGTATCTGTGGTCCCGACGATTTTTACGGCGGCGGATGAGGTCAAACTGAAGGCTCTGTACAGCGACGAGTATCTGTACATTCGCGTCGAGTACAAAGATTCCACCGCCAGCCTGACCAGAGGCGGCTGGATTTTGGATGACGGCGCGTGGCGGCACCCGGCGGCAGACACCCAATACGAAAAGCAATCAGAGGATCGCGTCTCCATCATCTGGAATATTTCTACCCCAAATTTCCGAGACGGCTATGGCTGCGCAATTAAGTGCCATGGCAATGTGCCGGGTTCTTCCGAGTATACGGATCTGGACATGTCTACTATGGACATCTGGCACTCTAAAGCTGCGCGAGGTCTCGGGCTGTACAGCGTTACGGATAGCGGCGATTTGACGATAGATACGGCAACAGAAGCTTTTGAAGCCACCTCTGGCACAATCAACTTCTCGGGTGTGTTGGATGATAAGCGTCTTGTCTGGTACATGGACCTGAAAGATGGCTACGACCTGGAAGATTCCGGACGGCGTGGCGACAAGGGCCGGGGCGCTTACTCCCACAACAGAAATGGGGACAAGAGCGCGCCCCTCTTTAGCGAAATTGCGCCAGACTCCTGGGTGGACGCCATGGTTTTGACTCAGGCCGAAATAGATGCCGGGGAGACAATTGTGGCAGACCCAAGCGATGCCGCTTATGACGCTGACGCCGTGGCCGCCGCATGGGACAACTATGTTGCTCTGGGCCGCCATCGTTCCTGAGCGTGTCTTGCGGGAGCCTCAGGGCAGTCGCGCCGACGTTTTGCATGCGGCTGTCTGGCAAGATGGCGTCTGGGTCAATGAATTCCGGCGGTCCCTGGTGACGGGCCACACAGATGACGTGAATTTCGATCTTGCCGTAGCGACCGAGTACGAGTTCTCTATCGCTCTCTTTGACAACTGCGGCAGGGGTGAGATACCCCCAGGTCACACCACCT
>JAJRVO010000262.1 GCA_024277275.1 Chloroflexota bacterium | reverse complement strand
TTAGGCGTTACGTTGTTGGGACTGCCGGCATCGCTGCTCTACGGCTGGTCCCGTTCCCCATCTCCCCCGGCCATAGCCCGCCTGCTCGACCATCGCCTCAACCTGGATGAACGCTTGTCTACCACAATGGAACTGTCCACGGGCAATCACCCCAACACCCCCGCCTACATCATTCAGGCCCAATTGGCCGACACGCTGCGCCATCTAAAAAAATTTGACCCGGTGCAAACCTTCCCCATTCAATTATCGTGGCGCTGGTTGCCCCTTATTAGCGTGCTGGTCATCGCCATTGCCGTCAATATGATTGCGCCCAACCCGCAAGTAGAAGTTCTGCAACAGCAAGCCAAAACCGCCGAGGCCATCGCCGAACAACAGAATCGATTTGAAGAGATGCGGGCCGAAGTACTGGACGACAAGATTTTACTGGAAACCCCGCAGGGCCAGAAAATATTACAAAGCCTGGACGACCTGCTTGAAACCCTGGAAAAGAGCAATTTGAGCCTGGAAGAAGCAATGGCCGCCGTCTCCCAGGCCGAACAAGAACTATCCAAATTGGAAGACGCCGCCGCGCGGCAGCAGACTATGCTTAACGATTTGGCCCAGGCTTTCAGTCAATTCGACTCGACGGCTGACCTGGCCGAAGCTCTGGAACAACGCGACCTGGCCAAAGCCGCCGAGAGTTTGGCCGCCGCCGAGCAAAACCTCTCCGCCGCGCCTGAAAAGGGGCAAGAACTAGCCGACGCCCTCCGCCAGGCGGCCCAGGCCGCCGAAGAAGCGGGCGACGCCGAGCTGGCCGGTGCGCTGAACCAGGCCGCCGAAGCGTTGGAACAGGCCGTAGCTCTGGAACAAGCCGCAGCCCAGAGTCAAGACCCGCAGGCATCTCAGGAAGCAGCCGCAGCCCAAGCAGCGGTCGAAGCCCAGGCAGCGGCCCAAGAGGCTCTGGAACAAGCCGCCGAAAGCCTGGCTAACGCAGGCCAATCGCCCGGCAGCCAGGAGGCGGTCGAAGAGGCCTTGTCCAATATTCAAGAGGCCCGCCAACAACTGGCCGAAGTTAACGGTCAGGCTGAGGAGTCGCCCCAGGGACAACAGCCCGGACAGGGCGCAGGCGTTGGCTCGGTTGAGGGGCAAACCGCCGGCGGCGCGGGACGCGAGGACCCCGGTCCCGGCGCGGAGGGCCTCTTGACCGAGGACGGCGCGCCAGACTTGATGTCCACCGATAACGGCCCCAACCAGGGTCGGGCCGGGCCATATGAGTCCCTCTACGCCCCCGACCACCTGGGCGGCGAGGGCGGTCCGATTGTCAACCCCGATGCCCCCGACACAGAGGGCGGCGTACCCATCGGCGATGCCCTGGTCGACCCCAACCGCGACCCCAACGCAGCCCTGGTCCCCTACAATCAGGTCTACGGCCAATACGCCGACGCCGCCGGTCAGGCTCTGGACGATAGCTACATTCCGCTGGGTATGA
Organism: Chloroflexota bacterium; assembly: GCA_024277275.1. Classification (GTDB taxonomy): domain Bacteria; phylum Chloroflexota; class Anaerolineae; order 4572-78; family J111; genus JAJRVO01. Next base: position 1,912 of record JAJRVO010000262.1, on the reverse strand, counting down.
AGGGATACATTCGCAACTATTTTGGGGCGTTAGAGCCAAGAGAATGATGAATGATGAACGATGAATGATGAAGTAGAAAAATTCATCATTCCGCATTCATCATTCATCATTAATTTTAATTCGGAGTCAATGCTATGAACTCGCCACAAGAAACCCAACCCCTGACCCTTGAAGCGTTTCAAACCACCGCTCAGGCCATTGAAGACGAGATTGGCCGGGTGATTGTGGGGCAAGCGGAGACGGTGCGTAATGTGCTGATTGCCATCATTGCCGGGGGGCATGCGCTGCTGGAGGGCGTACCCGGTTTGGGCAAAACGCTGCTCATCCGCACCCTGGCCGAGGCGCTTGAATTGCGCTTTAACCGCATTCAATTTACCCCGGACCTGATGCCCGCCGACATCATCGGCACGGAGATACTGGCCGAGGATGAGCGCGGCGGTCGCCACTTTCACTTTCAACCCGGCCCTGTCTTTGTCAACCTGCTCATGGCCGATGAGATTAACCGGGCCACGCCCAAAACCCAATCGGCCTTGCTGGAAGCGATGCAGGAACAAACCGTCACCGTGGCCGGGCAGAGCCACCGCCTGGAGCGGCCCTTCTTTGTTCTGGCTACCCAAAACCCCATCGAGATGGAAGGCACTTACCCCCTGCCCGAAGCCCAGCTTGACCGCTTCCTGTTCAAGCTCAACGTCGCCTTCCCAAATGTTGACGAACTGGTCGCCATTCTTGACCGCACCACTCGCGACACCCAGCCCCACGCCGCCGTTGCTGCCGACGGCCAAACCCTTTTGCAGATGGGTACATTAGCCCGCCGGATTCCGGTCGCCGGCCACGTTAACCAGTACGTGGCTCAACTCCTGCTGTCCACTCACCCGGACCACCCCAACGCGCCGGAGACGGTCAAACGCTACGTGCGCTACGGGGCCAGTCCGCGAGGCGCACAGGCCATTATTTTGGGAGCCAAAGTCAACGCCCTGTTCAGCGGTCGCTACAACGTCGCCTTCAGCGACATCGAGGCTGTGGTTTATCCGGCCCTGCGTCATCGCCTCATTCTCAATTTTGAAGGTGAAGCTGAAGGGGTGACAACAGGCAACGTGATTGAGGTGATATTGAACGAAGTTAAAATTGAATAAGGAATGAACCAGAAATTTAGTTAGGTACAGGTGTCCCTTTGACACCACAACAAGTTCAAAGCATATTTAATAAAATCAACTGGGTGTGTTTTATTTGAGTCGGAGAGGGGAAAAATTGGGGGGAGCTACCCCCCAAGCCCCCCGGCCTGCGGCGCTTTTTGACTCATTTGAAACACACCCAAATCAACTCAAGGGGTGGTAAAATAATGGACAAAATTCAAACGACCACAATTCAGACTGAAGTGCCGATTGGCCTGTTCACTGAAGCGCAAAATCTGGTTGAAGCGGGCTGGTTTCGCAGCCTAGACGACATTATATTGGATGCACTGCGCCGATTTTTAGAATCACATCGGGTAGAATTAATGGAAGAGTTCATCCGTCAGGATGTCGAATGGGGCCTATATGGAGATGAATAAGTCGGCTTTGAGTGTTGTTTGTGATGCCGGCCCTCTCATTCATCTTGATGAGCTTGATAGTCTCCCTCTATTGTCCGACTTTGACAAAGTGTTGGTTCCAGAACAGGTCTGGCAAGAAATAGAGAAACACCGTCCAAACGACTTGGCTGATTTTGATCTACTACTCCAAAAAGTCTCCGTTGTTATCTCTTCACAAGCTGCATTTCAAACTCTGGGTCAAGCTTTATCATTGGGACTTGGATAACAGGCCGCTTTATCCCTGATGCAAAAACATCCTCAAGCTATTTTTCTAACCGATGATGCTGCCGCACGGTTGGCTGCCGTAACATTGGGCTATCGGGTTCACGGCAGTATCGGTATTTT
>JAJRVO010000261.1 GCA_024277275.1 Chloroflexota bacterium | reverse complement strand
TCAGTTGTTGTGACAAACATAGGGTTCTCCTTTTTACAAATGGACTGCCAGCCTAATTTACCACATTGTTGACATAATGGCTATATCCAAATGGGCCGATAACTCATAAATAGAGTAACCACAGAAAACGTCAGAACTAGTCTATTTGCAGTTGGGGCTTGACATACGCGAACACGGGCAGTTAACGGACGGCAAGCGGCATCCGCTTTACGCCGCCATACTCTCTGCCTTTGCCAAACGAGAGTGGCAATACTTTACCTGGGCTAAAATTGTTAATCTTGGGATTGGACTGATCACAATCTGGACGGCTTTTCTGGTCGGAAGAAGCCTGTTTAACCCAATTGCCGGCGTGTTGGCCGCCTTTTTACTCAGCATCAACAGCGAATTTATTTTTCACAGCGCGTTTGCCCTGACAGAGTCGCTGCTTATTATTATCTTCTTGCTGGCCTGGTTCACTATGGCGCGGGCATTGCAACAGCCAGAGCGCTTAAAATATTGGATTGCCGCCGGAGGGCTATCCGGGTTGGCTTATCTGGCCAAAGGAACCGGCCCGCTCATTGCCATCTGCTTTATTATGACGGCTACTCTACTCTATCGCCTCCATTTGTGGCGACGCCCCGCCGTTTGGAGCTTTGTGGGCGCTTTTTGTCTGGTCTCTTTACCCCTGTGGCTTTTTAATTGGCTTACTTTTGGCTCGCCCCTATTCAATTCGACCTTCACCAACATTGTCTGGATGGACGACGCTACCGAGAAATATGTAGCCGATCCGGCCAAAATGCCAACCTTGTCGGGCTACTTGCAGGATAAATCTTTAACAGAAATGTGGGATCGGCTATGGCAAGGTCTGTTGACGATGCGCTATTTTTTTACCAGAATCTTGTGGCCCACCCGCAGCCTAGTATTTGACGACTGGTTCCAGACCGGTCAAATTGATTTAATCCTGGTTTTGCTGGTCGTAGCGTTGTTAATTTCCTGGCGATTTATCAGCCCCACTTTCAAGCGCCATCGAGAAAGCCTGCTGCTTACGGCTGTGTTAGCGGCCGTTTACTACGTGCTATTTGGATGGTATCTTGTCATCACGCCCTTTCCCATCCGCTTTCTGCTGACGTTGCTGCCAATGCTGTATATATTGTTGGCCGTGGGGGTAGTAGGCTTAATTAGCGGCCTATTTGCAATCCCCAAAATACCCCGATGGGTTAAAGCGGCGGTTGGCGTTGCTATCTTCTTGCTGGCGCTTCGGCCTGCCGGTTGGTTTGCCGTCACCGGCTGGCTGATTGCCCAGGGATCGCAACAAAACGCCTTTGCCGCCGACGCCGAATTCAATGAGTATATCGATCAACCCTTGCTGTGGGCGCAGACTGGTCACAACAATAACCAATCTGTAACCGTAATGTGGGGACCCACGCATATGCTGCACACCTGGAAACACTCTAACCAACTAAATTTAACGCGCACGCCTGTGGCAGAAATAGACAACATTGAGGATTTAGAGGCATTTATGACAGCCGCCAATGTGGCCTATATCATTGTCGATAGCCAAATGGTCGACCGAATGGGCGGCAACATAGCGGCTGAATTGGGCATTCAAAAAATAGGAGACACGCGCTTAGAGCTTGGCGATTATCCCTCGGATTGGGCGTTGGGCTTTGCGCATCCAGAGATGCCGTGCCAGTGGTGTGTTTTTCGGCGCACATCCGGCTCGCCGCTAATTGAGCCTGCCAATTATCAACTGGGGGGGTCTATCCAGCTCTTTGGCTACGAGATTATGACGGACGAATTTTACCCCGGCGGTCAGGCTGTACTCACCCTCTACTGGGAGTCCCAACAAGCTGTTTCCGCCGATTATACGGTTTTTACCCAACTACTGGGGCCGGATTTTCAATTGCACGGCCAAATGGACCGGCAACCTCTGTCGGGGCGCTGGCCCACCAGTCGTTGGCAACCGGGACACAAATTTGTCGATAAATTTGTGCTAGACGTGAGCGAATCGGCCCCGCCCGGCGAGTATGTGCTGTTAGTTGGGCTTTACGATGTTAACACCGGGCAACGCATACCGGCGACAATGAATGGCTCGCCAATTCAGGATGACGCCATCCGTTTGGTAAATTTGAGCATTCCAACCAGTACACCTTTGCAGTGAGCAAAAAGAAATGCAAAACCTTTGGCAAAAACTCACAACCTCATCATTTGCAAAGACAATTTTGTCAGGCGTTTTAACGCTGGGCATTGTGGCTTTGCTTTTAACTCAAATCTCAACCGCCGATGTGTCGAGCCTCTTTTCCGGACTCTCCTACAACTGGATTGCGCTTGGCGTGGCGCTTTATCTGGTCAACAATGTTGGCCGCGCTGTCCGTTTGCGAATTCTGCTGCCAAATCAAGATATGCGTTTTTATAAGCTGCTCCTTGTGGTTAACACATATACAATGTTCAACTATATCCTGCCGGCCTGGACAGGGGAATTCTCGCTACTCTACTTTCTAAAGAAATACAAAGATGTCTCTCTGGGTAGAGGGAGCGCCGCGCTCATCGTCGCCCGGATAATGGATTATCTGGCTGTGGCCGTATTTTTTATTATTGGGGCTGGATTTTCTCTGAGGCAATTATTGGATACTGATGCATTGCTAACTACAACCATCATCAAAGCCGCTTTGGCGGTGATG
>JAJRVO010000260.1 GCA_024277275.1 Chloroflexota bacterium | reverse complement strand
AACGATGTGGTACCGGCCTGCTCGAAGGCTTGCCCCACCGGGGCAATTAGCTTTGGCGGCCGGGGCGAGATGATACTGAAGGGTCGCGAGCGGGTAGAGCAACTAAAAGCAGCAGGCTACGCCGACGCCCGGCTTTACGGTGAGCAAGAGTTGGGTGGCCTGGGCCAGATGTACGTACTGCCCCAGAAAGCCTCGTTCTTTGGCTTGCCCGAAAACCCGCAGGTTCCTGCCCTGGCCGGCACCTGGCAAAAAGGGGTTCAGCCTTTTGGCTACGCTGCTGTGGGGCTAACCATTTTTGCGGTGGCCTTTAATTGGTTGACAGAACGCAGAATAGCGTATCTTAAAGCAGGAAAGGAGGAGGAGTGATATGGAATCCCGATATGTTGAACGATTTTCGGCCAGCGAGCGGATAGCCCACTGGCTCCAATTTGTGGCCTTCATGGTGCTGCTGGTAACGGGCGGTTTTATCTATATGCCTGCTTTACAAGCTTTTGCTTTAGGTCCGGCCGGCGAGATGTCTCGGATGTTTCACCGGGTAGCAGCGGTGGTCTTTATTATCACTCCGCTGATTTACCTCATTGGTGATTCCAAAGGGTTCTTTAGCAGTCTCCGCGAGGTTTTCTCCTGGGGATCCGACGATTTCAACTGGCTGAAAAAGGCCTGGCAATACTACACCATAGGTGACGAAGTTGAGGTTCCTCCCCAGGGCAAGTACAGCGCCGGCCAAAAACTCAATGCTATTACCCAGATCATCGTCTTCATCCTGTTCACCGTTACCGGCTTGATTATGTGGTTTGGCCATGGATCAGTGACGTCTACCGTTTTCATGTGGGCCGTGATCATTCACGATTTGAGTGTGACGGCGGCGTTGATCTTCTTTGTGCTACACCTCTACCTGGTGGCTATCCATCCCTTCACCCGCGAGTCGATTACGGCTATGTTCGGTGGCGTAGTAACTCGTGAATACGCCCAGGAGCACCATGCCAAGTGGTATGAAAAGGTCAAGGCAAAAGGTGAAGCCGGCTGAGTGTTTTTGGGAATAGAGTTTGGAGTATAGCCAATTCCAAGATCCAAGATCGCCAATCCGAAATCGATTCAGGAGTCTGTGATGCCCAATAGCACAAAAGAGATCATCAACGGTTTGAAAGCGGCCCGTCAAAAAGACCCATCTCTGGCTGACGTTATTGATCTGTATCGTGCCCTGTTGGAAGCGCAGGAGCGGGTACAGCCTGTTCCCGCCCCTGCCTTTACCTTGCCAACTGCCGAGGAGTCCGAACAAGCTTTGCAGCAGGGGATTCCTTTGCTCCATATGGTTCCTCTTTCCTTTGACTTGCAAGCGGTATCTCGGTTAGCGACCGACGTTTGCCGTATCGTTGCCGAGCATCGGCCCGATCTGGCCGACAGCCTGGCGGCGGTGAGTCGCCACCTGCTTGGCCAGAATGGACAGCTTGAGGGTTTGATGACCCGCTATCTGAACGGCGAGGGCCTGGATATTGCTGCCGACGAGAGCCAGCCGCCAGACCAAAGTTTGCTAACTTTTGTCCTCAACCACACCTTGCGTCCCTTTCTGCAATCCGCAATCCAAAATCCGCAATCCAAAATCGATATGTGGAGCCGCCCGATTTGCCCGATGTGTGGTGGTTCCCCCGATTTTGCCGCACTGGTTTCGGGAGAGGATAATGATGGCCACGCCCGGCGGTTGTTATGCACCCGCTGTAATACGGAGTGGGGTTATCAGCGTAGTGGCTGTCCCTTCTGCGAACGAACAGAGCAATGGGCCTACTTCCCGGACGAGAACGAAGTTTTTCGGTTATATGTGTGCGATGCCTGCCATCGCTACCTTAAAACCGTGGATTGGCGACAGACCTTTGCCCATCGCTCCCTACCGGTGGCGCGGGTGATTACTCTCGATATGGATGTGGCCGCAGTTCAGGCCGGTTACGGGGAATGAGCAAAATTCATTCTCGTTCCAAAACTTCAGTTTGGGAACGAGATAAATGGGTAAGTTATTCAATACTCGATCCTTAGCAGAATTTTAGGTTAATGAACAATCCAAAATCCAAAATCCAAAATCCACAAGCGGGGTCAAACGTACTAACTACTTGCAAACCGGAGCCAATCTTTGGAGGGCCACCGAGGGCGAAGTCATCGAAGAGGCTGCGCTGGCTCTCTACATTAACGGACAAGAATGGGTAACGTTGATGTGTACCCCGGTTGGCCTGGAGCAGTTGGTGTTGGGCTTCTTGTCGGCCGAGGGCATCATTGAGCGTCTGGAAGATGTGGAGTTGCTTGACATTACCCACAAAGGGGCTGTGGCCGACGTATGGCTGCGTTACTCGGTAACACTGCCGCAGCAACGGGTGTTGACGAGTGGCTGTGCCGGCGGCACTACTTTTGTCGATTTGGCCGCGACTCGCTCTCCCGTTCAGTATATCCGGCAGGTTACTCAAGAGCAGGTTTTGGCCTTGATGCAACAACTTCAAGATGCAGCCGTGCTTTACAGTCGCAGTCAGGGGGTGCATACTTCAGCTTTAAGTGACGGCGAACGCCTGCTTGCTGTTGCTGAAGACGTTGGTCGACACAACACGCTGGATAAGGTCCGGGGCGAGTGTCTCCAGCAAGGCATCCCGACCGCCGGTTGTATCTTGCTCACCACCGGCCGCATCAGCTCAGAAATGCTGCGCAAAGCTGCCGATATGGAGGCGCCGGTTATTGTCTCGCGCACCTCACCTACCAGCCTATCCTTGTCCCTGGCCGAGGCATGGGGCATTACTCTGGTTGGCTACGTGCGTGGTCGTCGGATGCGGGTCTACACTGAAGCCTGGCGATTGGGGCTGCCTACCCACACAGGCAGGGCTAACGGTCGCAATCGCGAAGGAGTGGCTTGAGACTACTCTTGAGCAGATAAACGAATAACGTATCGTCTCAAAAAGCAAAAGCGAGACAAGTTGGATTGGTAGTAACTACCCTCTGACTTGTCTCGCTTTTACTTTTGGAATAAATGTTGAGCTTGTTTCATAATACCCATATACACATTGTGGGCCATAACACCCACTTTGTAATATTTTTCACGAAAAAGAACTGACATATGATACTACAGGTCTTGGAACGACCGGGTTATACTCATAGCGCGGCAAGCCGCAAATTAACAATGAGCAATTAACAATGAACAAATGATTCTCGCGGACGACGCAAATGTTGCGAGGTAATACTATAATGAGGCAGTTTCGGAAAAATAATTATACCAATTCCGAGCCAGTGTCAAGTGACAAACATCACTATTATTAAGTGATATTTGTCACTATCCAGGAATGGGGAAATTTGTTATACTTACCTGTTTCTAAATAAGTAAAACTCCAGATTCTAGCAAGCCAAGGAAGGCGAGCCAATACAACCATTGACGTATTGCAACTATTGTAGAAAGTTGCTTGCCATTATACGACAGTGTTTTTTTGATTTTCTGGGGGATTCCGTGCTGTACTGGGCGACCACAAGGGATCGTCCCTACATATTGTGGTATGCACGGAAAACCCCAAGGAATCGGGATTAAATAACTGTCTCATTTCAGAGCGCAGTAAATGGTAATTAGTAATTAGGGATTGGCTTAATAACCAATTACCAATTACCAATTACCAATTACCAATTACAACGTTGAGGGACAGTTATTTAATTCTCATTACCAAAGAACCCCCTTGGCTTAATGCAAATTTGCATAATTAAAGAGAGGAGGTGGCTTGTATCAAAATTAATTAAAGAGGGTTTCTTCGAGTAAGAAAATAGTTTTAACACCGAGTGTCTAAAACTTATCTTAAAAATCGTTAGGAGTAGAAAGGAGGATCTACTGTGAAGCTGTCGAGAAGGCAATTCTTTAAACTTGGAGGAGCAGCCTCGGCGGTGGTAGCGTCTGGCGTCCAAATTGCGCCTGCCGCCGCCGCTTCTCGATCCAAAGTCAAATGGACCGAAGAAACTGCCACAATTTGCCCCTACTGCGCGGTGGGTTGTGGTATGATTGTAGGGACGGCCGACGGCAAGGTTGTCAATGTAGAGGGCGATCCCGATCACCCCATCAACCGGGGTTCGTTGTGCAGTAAAGGCAGCGCTCTAAAGCAGTTAGCCAATAGCGATCTCCGCATTACCAAGCCTATGTACCGCGCTCCCAACGCCAGCGAATGGGAAGAAGTGGAGTGGGACTGGATACTGGACGAGGTTGCCAAGCGGATTAAGCAAACCCGCGATGACTATTGGATTGAGACCGACGCCGACGGAAAAACGGTGCGACGCACCGAGGCCATTGCCTCCGTAGGCAGCGCGGCCCTTGACAACGAGGAGTGTATCCTGCTGGTCAAGGCGTTGCGCGGAATGGGCCTGGTGTATATTGAACACCAGGCGCGCATATGACACTCCGCTACAGTTGCGGCTCTGGCAGAGTCGTTCGGTAGAGGAGCGATGACCAATCACTGGATTGACATCAAGAATGCAGACGTAATTTTAATTATGGGTTCCAACGCCGCCGAAAATCACCCCATCTCCTTTAAGTGGGTGACAAAGGCTATGGAAAACGGAGCCACGTTAATTAGTGTAGACCCCCGCTTTACCCGCACGTCGTCCAAGGCCGATATTTATGGCCCCATCCGGGCCGGTACGGACATCGCCTTTTTGGGTGGGCTGATTAAGTACATCCTGGACAACGAGCTTTACCACGAAGAGTACGTTATGGAGTACACCAACGCTCCCTTCCTCATCAACCCCGAATTTTCGTTTGAGGATGGCCTCTTTTGTGGTTACGATGCCGCCAATCGCAAGTACGATAAGGCCGCCTGGTCTTATCAGACCGACGCCGACGGTATCCCGATGGAAGACAAAACCTTGCAAGACCCCAATAGCGTCTTCCAATTACTCAAGCAGCACTACGCCAACTATGACCCCGAAACCGTGTCGCAGATTACCGGCACGCCCAAAGATACGCTGGTCAAGATATACGAGACCTACGCCTCCACCGGCTCGCCGGACAGGGTAGCCACCATCATGTATGCTATGGGCTGGACCCAACACACCTACGGCACGCAAAACATCCGCACGGCGGCTATGATCCAACTGCTGCTGGGTAACGTAGGTCGAGCCGGCGGCGGCATCAACGCCCTGCGCGGCGAGAGCAACGTGCAAGGCTCCACCGACCACTGCTTGCTCTTCCACATTTTGCCCGGCTATCTTAAGCCACCCAAGGCCAAAGACGAGTCTATGGAAGCTTACAATGCCGCTTACACACCCAAATCCAGCGATCCGATGAGCGCCAACTGGTGGCAGCACTACCCCAAATATTCGGTTAGCCTGTTTAAGTGGATGTATGGCGACAACGCCACGGCGGAAAATGAATTTGGCTACCACTTAATGCCCAAAATGGGCAATAGCGCCAACTATTCTTGGTTGTCTCTGTTTGAGGCCATGTATGCCGGCGATATCAAAGGCTTTTTTGCCTGGGGACAAAACCCGGCTGTAGGCGGCGCTAACGCCAATATGAACCGCAAGGCGATGGAAAACCTCGATTGGATGGTCGCCGTGAATTTGTGGGACCTGGAAACCTCTAGCTTCTGGCAGCGACCCGGCGTAAATCCGGCCGACATCGATACCGAGGTCTTTTTCTTACCGGCGGCTGTTTCCGTGGAAAAAGAGGGCAGCATCACCAACTCTGGCCGCTGGGGACAGTGGCGCTGGAAAGCTGTGGAGCCGCTGGGCGAGTCTAAGCCCGATTCGTGGATTATCAACCAGATTATGGTCCGCCTGCGTGAACTCTATAAAGCCGACCCCGGCCCCAATCCCGATCCGGTCCTTCAGTTGGCCTGGGATTACGGCGACGGCGAGGTGGATGTACACCATGTCGCCAAGGAGGTTAACGGCTGGGCTGTAAGCGATGTGAAGGATGCCGACGGCAACGTGATTGTGGAAGCCGGCAAGCTGGTGAAGAACTTTACCCAGTTGCGCGATGACGGCAGCACCGCATCCGCTAACTGGCTCTACTCAGGCAGTTACAACGAGGGCGGCAACATGATGGCCCGCCGCGATAATGTTGACCCCCATCCGGCCGGTATTGGCACCTACAGCAATTGGTCATGGTGCTGGCCGGTCAACCGGCGCATTATCTACAACCGAGCCTCGTGCAATGTTAAGGGCGAACCCTTTGACCCGGAACGCTTCGTTATCCGCTGGACAGGCCCCGAAACCAAGTGGGAAGGCGACGTACCCGATGGCGGCTGGGCGCCCGATGCCAGACACGCCTTTATCATGAAGCCGGAAGGCCACGCCCGCCTCTTTGGCGCGGGTCGAGCCGACGGCCCCTTCCCCACCCACTACGAGCCGTGGGAAAGCCCGGTCGACAACCTGCTTTACGGCCAGGACATCAACCCGGCCTTTAAGATTTGGGCCTCTGAGATGGACTATCAGGGCCACCGGGAGCAATATCCTCTGGTGGGAACCACTTACCGGCTTTCTGAACACTGGCAAAGCGGCGCGATGACCCGCAACCAGCCCTGGCTGGCGGAGTTGCAACCCGACATGTTTGTCGAGATGAGTCCGGAACTGGCGGCTGAACGAGGTATTGAAAACGGCGAAAAGGTTGTTGTTGAGTCGGCGCGTGGTTCTATTGAGGCGGTGGCTATGGTAACGCGGCGGATGCAACCCCTTCAGGTTGCCGGGCAAACCGTTCATCAGGTGGGGATGCCCTGGCACTGGGGTTACAAAGGCTTTGTAACCGGCGGCAGCGCCAACGAGCTAACGCCTCCGGTCGGCGATGCCAACACAATGATTCCAGAAACCAAGGCGTTTCTCTGTAACGTCAAGAAGTTAGCGTAGAAAGGCGGTGATAAAAATGTCAAAAGCAACGCTTACAGATTTAACCAAATGTATTGGTTGTCGAGCTTGCCAGACCGCCTGCAAGCAGTGGAACGACTTGCCGGCGGAATCGACCTCCAACCGGGGCAGCTACGAAAACCCGCCCCAGCGGTCGGCCAAAACCTGGACCACGATAACCTTTAACGAAGTAGATGACGGCGACAAATTTGCCTGGGTCTTTGCCAAGCGACAGTGCATGCACTGCAATGAGCCGGGGTGCGCCTCGGCTTGCATTGTGGGCGCTCTGCAAAAAACGGCAGATGGTCCGGTAACATATGATGATGAAAAGTGCATCGGCTGCCGCTACTGTATGCTGGCTTGCCCATTTAACGTGCCTACCTTTGAGTGGGATAGCGCGGTGCCTTACATCCGCAAGTGTACTTATTGCGAAGACCGGATAGCCGAGGGGATGGAACCGGCTTGTTCCAAAGCCTGTCCCACCAACGCGCTTAAATACGGCGAGCGCAATGAGCTTTTGCTAGAAGCGCAGGCTCGGATAAAGGCCAATCCCGGCAAATATGTGGACCACATCTACGGCGAGAAAGAAGTTGGCGGCACCTCAAAGATGTATCTTTCCTCTGTTCCCTTTGAGAAGTTGGGCTTCCCTGTTTTGGGGCCGGAACCCGTCAATCGCTACTCGGACGTGGCTATGGCCGCTGTGCCGCCTACTATTGTAGTGGCCGCAGCAGCAATGAGCGGCGTCTACTGGATTACCAAGCGTCGAGATAAAATGAGCCAGGCGGCAGAGGCCCCGGCAGAGGCGGTTGCCTCGCAACCGCCGGTTGCATCCCAACCGGAGGAGGAGTGATACAATGAAAGCCGAAAAACAATCAATTCCTGTATTTACCACCGTTGTTTTGGTGGTCTTAATGGCCATTGGGCTGGCGGTAGCGGTTGTGCGTTTTATCAACGGCCTGGGGGCTGTTAGCAACCTGAGCGATGGCCGGCCCTGGGGTTTGTGGATTAGTTTCGACCTGTACACCGGCGTGGCTCTGGCCGCCGGAGGCTTTACTATGGCGGCGGTGGTCTATCTCTTCAATCTGAAAAAGTACTATCCCATCGTCCGGTCGGCCATTTTGACAGCCTTTTTGGGCTATACAATGGTCATTATTGCCCTGCTGATAGACCTGGGTCAGCCCTGGCGCATTTGGCACGTGCTCATCTACTGGAATATCCACTCTCCCCTGTTTGAGGTTGGTTGGTGCGTGTTGCTCTACACCATTGTGCTGGCGCTTGAGTTTAGTCCCAATGTTTTTGAGCGTTTTAACATGCAGGCCCCGTTAAACACAATCCGGGCCATCCAGATTCCGCTGGTCGTTGTCGGTGTGGTTCTTTCTACCCTGCACCAATCATCGCTGGGTTCCATGCTGCTGATGCTGCCGGATAAGATTCACGGGCTGTGGTTT
>JAJRVO010000259.1 GCA_024277275.1 Chloroflexota bacterium | reverse complement strand
TCTGCTGGCTAAACTGCAAGCTGCCACCAAGGAACATGTAGAGGCCCACACCGAACATTTAAAAAGAGAAGCGGCCTTGATCTTAGAGAACTGGTCGGAGGGAGAATCGGATACGCTGGACTATCTGGCGCAGATGTCCCCGCCCGCATTGCAGGCGCTTTTTCCTCACGTTATTGCCGAGCGCCTTGACCCGCAGTTAGAGGCGGTAGCCAATTTGCCCGATGAAACGGATCGACGCCTATGGCAACATGTTGTGTTGAGCACAAAAGACCAGGCCGCAACAAATACGCTCCATCGCCTAAAGCTGCTCGATCAAACGGACCTTTATCGCCCCCTGCCGGCGGAATTGATGCTTGAATTTGTTCATCGCTTTTGCCTGGTTAAGTTTGCGCCGGACGAGGCCGTAATCTGGCAGGATGAGCGCAATGACGATGTTTATTTTTTGATTGACGGGGAGTTAGAGGTTTTGCTGACTCAAAATGGCGAAACAACCAGAGTCGGCGTTATTAAGCCGGGGGAAATGTTTGGCGAAATTGCCTTTTTTACCGAAGACCCCAGAACTGCCACCGTGCGGGCCGTAAAGCCGTCTCAATGCTTTGTTTTAACAGACGCCGACTTGCAGCTTTTGGCTTACAAACATCCAACCATTCTCATGCAAATGGCCGGCGCTTTGGCTAAAAGGTTGGTTGGCATGTATGAAACAGGCCGGCATGAGACGGTTTAATAGGGGAGATTGGAGATTGTTCATAGTGAATCTCCTAACCCGGATAAACCGGAATGGTAAATGAGCGAATGGCGAATCTTTCCCATCATTCGCCATTCGCTCATACGCCATTTTGGTTTTTGACGTTTTGAATTGAAAGGAGAAAACAATATGTCCGCTGATTTACAAACTTTGGTTGGTAAAATACTGTCTGATGAAGATTTTGTCACGGCCTTGGCTGAAAACCCGGAGCAGGCGCTCAAAGATGCCGATATTGAGCCAACGGTCGACCTGCTTGAGGCCTTGCAAGGCATCGATACCGAGTCGCTCAAGAATTTGGCCGCCGCTTTTGGTGAAAATCAGGCCGCTGTTTAACTGCTTGTAACTATTCGCTTTGCAATTCAGAGAAGCGAAAAAGTCCACAGATAGACACAGATGGGCACAGATAAACAAAAATCGGTGTTGGTCTTCGTTTCGGCCATTGACTCCAATCTGCTCCCGCTGGATTGACAAATCCAGCGATTATGGGCCTGGATTTGTCAATCCAGACCAAGCAATGGCCCAAAGGAAGGTCAAGGCCCAAAAATCAATAAAAAATTAACCCCATCTGTGAAAATCTGTGCCCATCTGTGGACCAAACTGTGACAAGGCGCATAGTTGCGTTTAATGCTATTTCAGAACGCCATCCGGCCATAGCGCGGGTGGTGTCTTTGGTTTATAGGCAACAAGGGTTATGAACCGGATAACAAAATACCAGCCTCGGCGCAACCAATACTGGCCTGAAATAGAACGGTTTTTTGGCGACCTTCCGCCCCGCCTTTTTAAACAAGGGGTGTTGTTGAAAAATAACCTGGCTACCTTCTACGCCGATACCGGCCAATTTAAGGATATTCTCAGCCGGGACCGCGATTATCCCCTACTTTATCTCCACTTCTGGCTCCTGGACGACTTCCGCGTTCCCCCCACCGCCGGGCGAGCCGAACTTGAAAAACGCCTGTTTCTGGCTATGATCTACACCTTTGCCGCTGCCTACACCCGCGAGAGCATTCTTGATGAAGCTACCAATTTTGATAACAGCTATCTCTTTTTAGAGCATATACTTAGCCAAAAAGCCGATTTTCACTTAGCCCAGCTTTACCCCGGCCAATCCCCATTCTGGGAACGCTATCAGGCGTTTTGGTATGAGCATGCAGAAGCCCTCTTGTCGACGGTCGACCGTCGACCATCGACTGTCGAACTTGTTTCTCTGACCCCGGATAGTGGAATGTTGGCTTTTGCCAAAATTCCGACTGCGGCGGTGGCTATCAGGGCAGGGCGGGAAGAGACGTTGCCCCAACTCTGCGCCATGATGGACAACCTCAACTTTGTTTTTCAGACTATCCGGGATATTTCCAACATCCGGCGCGATTTGGCTCGACGCAATTACACCTACCCAATTATCAGAGCAATGGAGGCGGCAGAGATTGATCCGCGTCAACCCGCTACGCCGGAACAAATTATGGGCGCATTGGTCCTGACCGGGTCGATTGAAAAGATTGGCCGGGAATGTCTTTCTCGCCTGGAAGCGAGCCGGGAAATCTCAAAATTGCTCAACCTGCCAACTTTTACCGCCTACTGGGTCGTTGTGGAGGGTTTGGTCACTGAGTTGATGGAGTTATTCTCTATCAAAGTCAGGCCAAAGGATAGCCCCGCCAAACAGAAACGGCAACGGTCATTTTTTGCCCCGGCTATCGACACGCTGCCTAAGGTAATTGAAATGGCCGAGGGGTACTTGCTGGCTGACCCAACTTTTAGAGAAAGTTGGGAAGTTCAGCGACGCGGGGTTTTTGGAGCGCCTGAGATTACGGCCAAAGCCTTTCCGTCCGGATTGATTATCGAAGTTCTCTGCCGGAATGGGCATAATATGTCGGGGCCGGTCGATATGGTTTTTGAAACTTTGCAGGCAACCGGCTTTCGGTATTACGACCACGACCACCTGCCGCCTGATGCCGACGATTTGGGGCTTTTGCTGCGGCTGTATCCCTACTCCGCGCAGCCGGAAATCCATCGTCAAATCCTGCAACGCCCCTTGCGCCGGCTGCAAGAAAGCATCCGGGAGAGCGGTGAAATCCCGGTCTGGCTCGCTCAAAATGTGGAGGGAGATAAAGCCGACCGGCCGCTTGTATCGCTGTGGGGAAAAAGTTGCGCAACGGTGGAAGCAAACGTGCTGCTTGGTTTAATAGATTACGATTGGGTGGAATATCGCGCTCTCATCAAGAAGTCAGCCTTGAATCTGTTTGAGCGATTGATAGCCGGCGGTTTGAGTGCCACCCTGCATTATGTGCCTCTTTATTCGCTGTGGACGGTTTTTGAACTCATCGCCAAACTTTCGAGGCCCATCTCGGTTGCATTGCAGGATAACCTTGCATTGCAAGACAAACTTAACACAGCCGCTCAAGCGCTGGCCGAACGTCTGGCAGTTGAAGCAAAACGGCCCGGCATAATAACGCCTCAAGACGCGGCTTTTTTAACCCTGGCCTGTCACTCCGCCGCGCTGCCACACGCCTCCAAGTCCCTTTTTAAGCCTGATTGGATTACCCTCTTAAGCAAAACCCAACGTTACGATGGTAGCTGGGCCGGTGAACCGCTGTTTGGCACGCCCACCCGGGGCGAGGTAGCAACGTGGTATACCAGTCGCTCCGTTACCAGCGCTTTTTGTTACCACGCCCTCAAGACTTACAGTGGTCAGTTGTCAGTTGTTGATGCTCAGTAACATTGACTACCTATTGGGTATTTTCCACTTAGCGTGGCTGATACTGCTGGAGTGCAGAATTTATTCTGCCAAGCGGCTCAAAGCGGAATAAATTCCGCACTCCCTCATGTTATAGGGAAAACTCCATTTATTGCCTGCCTGTTCCTGGCTGACTCCGGCTGAGTTCAATGACCCAGATACCGTCAAGTTCAGGGCCTTTGGCGGCGACCAGGGCAATTTTGCGGCCATCCGGCGATATTTGCCAATCGTTGTTGGCAATGGTCAAGCCAAGCGGCAAGCCGCCGGCGGGGAACAGTGGAGATGTTTCTTTGGAGATGACGTTATACTCGTAAAAAACGTGCCCGCCGGCGTTGGGGTCAAAGGGGACGTAGACCAGGCGTTGATTGTCGCGCCAGCGATACGCGCCAAAGAAGGGCAAAGGCTGCGGTTTCAACGCCGGGTCTAGCAGGTCCAGCAGCCAGACGCCGTTTTTGTCGCTGTCGGCATTAAAACGAACCAGATAAACCATAAACCGTTTGTCTGGACTAAAGGCCGCTCCGCGAGTGCGCGGAAGTTGGACCAACTCGCTTACTGCGCCGGTTTCTATAGACAGCGTTGAGAGCAAAATATCATTGTTAGGGGGGATGCGTTCAGAAACCAGCAACTCGGTGTCCGATAGTCAGGCCGCCGGTTGACCCCGGTTAAGCACGGTTAGCATAGCGGCGTTAGCGCCGTCTGTATCGGCTAACCAAACCTCGGCCTTGCGCGCTCGCCAGGGCGCTTCTGAGTCGTACTTGGTCCACAGCAGCCGCCCGTCCGGGGTAAATGAAACGCCGCTCTCCCGGGTGTCAATCTCCCACTGTTGGCCGTCTGCCAATCGTTCCACAATAGCCAGCCCCCGTTCTTGATCCGGGTAGGCCAGCAAGGTTTCATCCTCATTGTAAATTCCAAGTCGCTCCCTGACCAGGTGCGGAGAGGCGTTGGGCTGGCTAATATCGACCCCCCACACCCCTAGCGGCTCGGCAAGCGATGGCTGGTCGATGAAACGCACTTCACTTGAGTCGATATTCCAGAAGAGACTGGTGCAGCAGTTGCCTGTTGTAATTTGTCGCACGTTGGACGGTAGGGCAGCAGCGGGTGTGTCGGATGACTCCGGAGTTTTTAAGAGCGACTCAGCCGCCGGTGTGGCTGGCGCAAGGGGCTGCCCTTTACCCGGCGCGGACCTGGTAGAGCCGGTTTCGGCAGCAGTTGTGGTTTTATGCCAATCCAGAGGCCAGGTTCGTGCAAAGTCATTTACAATTGGCCCGCCCACCTGCGCCTGGGGCTGGTCGTACAAGTTTTGCCATTTGCGCGGCTCGTCCAGGTCGCGCATAAAATCACGGCCCCAACTGCTGTATAGGGCCAGCCGGTTCCAATCGACGTTGATAAGGTTGATGGGATTGAATTTGTTAAAATGCTTTAAATCCCGGATTTCCAGGTGCAGATGCGGCGAGCGATTGCAATCGCCGTCCTGGTCGCCCACCAAAGCGATAACGTCGCCTTGTTTTACACGCTGGCCCCGGCGCAGCAAGGGCGCTTGCAGCAAGTGGCCGTACATTGAGGAATACCCAGACTCGGCGTGATCAATCATCAGGTTATGGGGCGGCGAGCCAAAGGGACCGTCAACGGCAAAAACAACGCCATCGGCAATGGCTACAATTTCTGTGCCGCAGGGAGCGGCCAGGTCAAGACCAAAATGGATGCCTCCCGATGCGCCGTACAGGGTGCGGCGTTGGCGATAAGCGCCGGTAGTATTACCGTAAGATTGAGCCATAAGCCATGTATTGGGGCCGGGCGGCTCGGCAAAGGGTAATCTAAACGGGGGGGCGTTTTGGTCTGTCGAGACGGTTTGAGAAGTGTCTCCCTCTTGCGCTTGCGCGGGCAAAACAATTAATTCTTGACCCGTACTGATAAATAGAAGAGCAATACAGATTGCTACGGCAAAGATGATACGTTGAAGCAAAATATTCATTAAATATCCCTGGCGACAACTCTGATTTTTGAATGCGTGATAGTATGCCCTTGTAAGTTAACATAGTCAAGGGGGGTATTGGTCTTGATTTTGGTCAATCTCTCTTAAGAACGTAACAAGTAACAAGTAATGCGTAACCTTTTTCGCATTACTCGTTACTTGTTATGGTTAACTCTAGCCCAATAGGGATGGCTTGAAAATTACCGCCTCTTAAGGATTATTCCGGCTGGGTTAGCCGGGCTATAATCCAGGCCAGGGTCATTGTGGGCAGGAGTTGAGTGCCCGGTAAAAAGCCCTCTATTGAAGCCACCCACCGCAGAGGGGCCAACCCCAGCCAGCTTAACAAAATCCAGGCTACCGGAGCCGATAAAAAATCAAGGCTGATATCCAGCAGGTCAAGCAAAATTACCACGCTTAAAGGGGTTACTCTGAGGGTAGCCATAAAGCCGGTGTTGTCCGGCAGTTCAATACGCTTTACGCGGTAGATGACCCAAACCAGCATCACTACCGATGCAGCCAGCGCAACTCCGAAGACCAGCAGCACAATATAAACCAGGTCAATGCCTGTACCCCCTGTTTGTTCCATCAGCTCGCCTCTGCCATAAGTATTGATTGTCTGTCGTGAAAAATCCGCCACCGGGACCTCCATCCGTCGGCCAGTTGGCGATAAATTTCAAAACCAATCCCTCGGTTGGCTCCGGTGATAACGGCTATTTTTTGAGTCATCGCTTTTGTCCTCTCTATTTCAATGCTTCATTCACCGCATCCAGGTCAAACTCCTCCGGGTCAAACTTGCCGCCAACCCAGTCCAGCATGCCCGAGTGTTCGGGGTGTTTGGGGTCTTTAATGGCCTCCACAAAATCGTCGTAGCCCCATACGCCGCCCACGTCTTCGGGCGGGCAGGCGCGTTTGCCCTTGATGCAACGGGGGTAATGCGCCCCTTTCTCCGGCGGCAAAATCTTTTCGACCAGCATAATGTGCTCCCAACTGTCTCCAAAGTCATACTCGTAGATAAATTTTGACTTTGCGCGGGGGGCAATCTGGTTTAGGGTCACCCGTTTTTCGTCGCGCATATCCAATCCCCAGCCATCAAAGTCTGGGTTAGGCTCGCCGTAATAGGTGTTTCCGCCAACAATAAATTGGTGCAGGTGGTAATTATCCCAGCCCATCACTTGCTGCAAAATCAGGTGAAGCTTGCTCAATTTGGTGTTGCCCCGCACCTGGATTCTGCGCCAGATGGGTGGTTTGCTGTGTTTTAGAGTTACTTTGATTTGATAAACGTCGGTACTTTTAGCCATTTTTGTTTCTCCTCAGTTTTCCATTTGGTTTATTTTTAATGGCGATGATTTTCAATTCGGCCATATTGGGCCAGAGTTAACCGTAATGCGTAACGAGTAACGCATAGCGCGGCAAGCCGCAAATTAACAATGAGCAATTAACAATGAACAAATGATTCTCGCGGATAACGCAAATGTTGCGAGGTAATACTATAAAAGGTTACGCATTACTCGTTACGCATTATGGTTTTAACATTAGCCGGCC
>JAJRVO010000258.1 GCA_024277275.1 Chloroflexota bacterium | reverse complement strand
GAGCGTGTTTCTTAAATCGTGTGGGCCAGACCGCAGAGGTTTCTAAAGCCCATTTTAACTGTAAGTCAGGGTCATAATCAAGGCAAATTCGCTTGAAAATATCTCGCAAAAAACCTCTGCGGTCTTTAAGAAACACGCTCTTAGAGCTTTGCAACGAAATGTCAGCCGGGCCAAAGCTTTGGGACTGAATGTTGGCATTATCTCGCCTGCCGAAGCCCTGGACATCTTTCCCCATATGACCGGCGACAGTCTCTACGGCGCGGTACACATCCCCGATGACGGCCATCTTGACCCCAACGGCATCACCACAGAGTTGGCCCGCCGGGCCAAACAGTTGGGGGTAAAGGTACACACCGGCGTGCGCGTCACCGGAATCGAGATGTCTCCACAGGGTGAAATTTCCCAGGTCAACACCAACCACGGCCCCATCAAAACCGAAATTGTGGTCAATGCCGCCGGGCAGTGGGCGCCCAGGATTGGAGAAATGGTTGGGGCTAACATTCCAATAGCCCCGCTGATGCATCAATACTTAACCACCAAACCCATTCCCGGCCGTGAGTTACCCCTTGAAACGCCCGTTGTGCGCGACCCGGACAACCTGGTTTACATCCGTGAAGAGGTGCGCGGCTTTCTTATCGGTGGCTTTGAGTTGAACCCCAAAGCCTGGTCCGTTGAGGGGGTACCCTGGGAGTTTACCCAACAACTCCTGCCCCCGGAATGGGATTTGTTCGATTCGTTGATGGAAGGGGCGATGCGCCGCGTGCCTGTTTTGGAAAAAGCAGAAGTCATCAAGCTGATTAACGGGCCGGAGGCCATCACCCCCGACGGCCACTACTGCCTGGGGCCACTACCCGGCCTGCGCGGTTTTTATGTGGCGGCGGGCATGTCGCTGAACGGAATTGCCGGGGCGGGCGGCGTCGGCAAAATTATGGCCGAGTGGATTACCGAAGGGGAACCCTCGATTGACGTTTACGAGATGAATGTGCGGCGTTTTGGCCCACATTATGCCGACATGCATTATGTCGCTGACAAGGCCAGAGAAGTGTACAAGCATTACTACTATCTGCACTACCCCCACGATGAGCCTGAGTGGGGCCGTCCGCGGCGTCTTAGCGCCCTCTATCCTCGCTTAAAAGCGTTGGGCGCGGTCTTTGGCGAGAAAAACGGATGGGAGCGAGCCAACTACTTTGAGCCGGACAACCCCTGGCGGCAAGCCGGAGCCGACCAGAAGGAATGGGGTTGGGGTCAACCGCCGTTTTTTGAGCAGGTGGGAACAGAGCATCAAGCCGTCCGGCAACGAGTCGGACTGCTGGATATGACCTCCTTTGGCAAGATTGACGTGCGCGGCCCCGGAGCGCTGGCTTTGCTGCAACAATTGGCCGGCAACGACATCGACAAACCCGTTGGCAGCCTGACCTACACCCAGTTTCTCAATAAACACGGCGGTATCGAAAGTGATTTGACCATCGTCCGAGTAGCCGAGGAGCAGTTCCGGGTAATCACCGGCACAGCCTTTGCCGCCAGTGATTTGGGCTGGATCAGAATGCACATGCCCAACGACGGCTCGGTTGAAATCCGGGATGTTACCGGCGATTGGGCTTGCCTGAGTCTGTGGGGTCCCCACGCCCGCGATGTGTTGCAGGTCGTGACCGGCAGTGACGTGTCTAATAAGGCTTTTCCCTACATGAGCGCCCAAAACATTGACATTAAAGGGATAGAGGTGTGGGCACAGCGAGTCAGTTACGCCGGCGAGTTGGGTTGGGAACTGTACGTTGCCCCGGAGCAAGCGATTGCGGTTTGGGATGCGTTGATGGAAGCAGGGCAGGCGTTTGGTATTCAGCCGGTAGGCTACAAGGCGTTGGAGTCGCTGCGGCTGGAAAAGGGGTATCGCTACTGGAGCGGCGACATCACCCCCACCGAGAATCCCTACGAGGCCGGGTTAGGCTTTGCAGTCAAGCTAAATAAGGGCGATTTTATTGGCCGCGACGCCCTGCTCAAAATCAAAGAAAAAGGCATTACACAAAGGCTTTGCACCCTGACCTTTGGCGGCGAACCCGGCGTTATCTACGGCGGCGAGGTGGTCTATTCAAACGATCAGGTTGTCGGGCGCATTCGCAGTGGGGGTTACGGCTACACGGTCGGCAAAAATATCGGCCTATCCTACCTGCCGGTGGAACTGGCCAAGATTGGCACTACAGTCGAAATTGACATATTTGGCGAGCGGATTCCGGCTGTGGTGACCCCGAACACGCTACACGACCCCAATAACCAGCGTTTACGAGCCTAATGACCTGAATTCGGTTTAACCTAACCTGGACAAGCCAGAACCAAACAAGCGGGAAGTAGGAAGTAAGGAGTAAGAAGTAAGAAGTAAGGGAAAATTCTCTACTCCCTACTTCCTACTCCCTACTCCCTACTCCCCGGATAACCTGAATTTTCTTGCCCAAAAAGCAAGGACTCAACTGTTAAGATACTAATGGCTCGCCAATGCTACCGTTGCAAGGGGCGTTCGGCTCCGGGGTCAACGACCCGTTCTGATAGCGGCTCAAGAACCGGGGCAACCGTTCATCGGAGACATCGTCAAGCTGAAGTTGGACTTGCCAGACGGTGGCGATGATGGGCGCTTCCAGCCCCGGCTTTGGGGCCAGCAAAACCAGCGGCTCTCCACGAGCTTGCTGCTCCTGCCGCACCAGGTTGCGAAGCAACTCGACTTGCTCGGACGGTAGTTCAGGCTGGTAGGCAATCCAGACAGCACCATGCTCAAGAGAGTGAACAATCGATTCCTCCGGGAGCAGCTCATCGTAAATGCCGCAGTTCTGCCAGGCATCACTGTGCATCCCGCCAGGGGGAACGGCTTCGGAGTAATCAATCTCCCCTGCGTGATGGTCTTTGCCGGGGTCGGGAAAGAAGACTACGCCTTCAATATTGTCTTCAACGCCGACCGGCTGCTCGGTGAGTGGTTCCTGAGTAGGCGGCGTCTGGTCAACCGGCTCCTTGATGGTGGGGGGCTGACTAACCGGGGCCGGATTCTGGGCTAACATCTCTTCAATAACCTGCTGAAATGCCTCAAATGGCTGCGCTCCGGAGATAAAAACGCCGTTGAGCAGAAAAGCAGGCGTGCCTCTAATCCCCATTGACTGGACCGAGAGCGACTCCTGGTTGACCTGGGCACCATAGCGACGAGAGTTAAGACATTCGCTAAAGGCCGTTGTATCCAGCCCGATGCCGGCGGCCAGTTCGGCAAGCCTGTCCGCGTTGAGGGAACTACGGGTTGAAATTTGGTCGGCAAAAACAAGGTCATGATATTCCCAAAACTTGCCTTGTTCGGCGGCGCACTCGCTGGCCTCGGCGGTGCGGGTTGATTCCGGCCCTAAAATGGCAAAATGCTTATAGACAAAACGAACTTTGCCGGTGTTAACGTACTCTTCACGAAGCCGAGCCAACGACTCGGTGGCAAAACGCCCGCAGTAAGGTCATTTGAAATCGCTAAACTCAATCATTGTCACCGGCGCGTCGGCGCTACCCTGGAAATGGCGAGCATCGGAGAGAACGAACTCCATAGTGGTTGGGGTTGGAGGCAAAGCGCTCGTGCTGTCTTCGGTGGTGGTTGTAGCCGGTGGGTTGCTCTGAACAGGGGGTTGGGTTGGCTGTTGGTCAGCTTGCGCTACCGGTTGCCCTGCAGGATTCGAGGTGGCTGTCACCACAATCTGAACCGGCGTGTTGGGTGTTGCTTGCGATTGGCTGAACAGGTAGCCAATCGTTACCCCAACAGCAAGCACAATCACCAAGACTAGTCTCCAATTAAGAGAACTACTGCGTCCTTGAGCATTACCCTGGATAGGGTCTTTGTCTGATGAATGTTCCATTTATCTTCCTTTCTTTCTTAAGCTATAGGCCCGGTTCGACCGGAACCGTAAATTTGGCTTCGCCCGACTCTCCCTGACTTTCCAGACGCACTTTTATCCACCAACGTCCTGTACGGTTGAAGCGTACCGGACCATGAAAGCTTGCCGGCGCGTTTTCAATTGCTTGGGCTTCACCCTCAATGACCTCATCCCCGTCTACAGGGCCATAGCTGTAGGTCACTCTGTCTATCTCCATGGGACGTCTGGCGCCGCCCATCACGCGGATTGCCAGCCATACCGTGCCGGTTGTGGAGGGCGGGAAAGGGTAATCAGTTGTCCTCGCAAACCGAAAGCAGTATGATGAGTTGAGTCGGCGTGTGAACAGACATTAATTTTATTCCTGCTGTTGTGCTTGCCGGGTCACTTGCCATTGAAAAGCTCGTTCTTCCGGTCCCCACCAGCTTTTCATATATTCCAGTATAGCCAGGATT
>JAJRVO010000257.1 GCA_024277275.1 Chloroflexota bacterium | reverse complement strand
CTAACAATATTTCTGTCTCAAATGATAACACGAAACTTTAGATATTCAAAGCAATTTCCTAAATGATACTTCCTCGAAACAATTGACAAATTTTTATGGACACGCCAATCACAGACCCATTCCAAGCGAAAAGAATAATCTAACCATTTGGCGAATTTAATTGTTGCTAACCGGAAACAAGATAAATTTATTGAGGGGAATTTGGTATGGTTTAGAAACGTGGAAAGTTAGATTAACACTTGGCCTATAAAATTCGTAATGCGTAATGCGTAAAATGTAACGATTTGGCCCTATAGCAGTCATTACGCATTACGAATTACGCATTACGAGCATACAAGTGTCAATCTAACTTAAACCATGCCGGGAATTTTATTGATAGCGAGCTAACAGTTCATCATAGGTGAGAACCTCGCCATCCAACTCGGCGGCTAAGGCTTGGGCCTTTTCGGCGGTAGTGAAGGCGACCAGGCCGGATAACATGGGGGTGGGCAGGTTATTGCTGCGCGTGTAATGGGCGGTCTCGGCCTTAATCCAGGTGTGATCTTCATAGTCATGCACAAACAGGGCCGTAATCTCTTGTTTACTTTCCAGTTGAGCCTGAACCATATCGCCGATATCGTCAAAAATATGTTCTTCACCGTCGCTGCTAAGATAACCGGCGGCAAAACGCTCCTCGCTGGTAATCATACCGCAGAACTCGCAGACATCCTCACCGTAGTGAATTTCCGGCGGGGCCGGAGGTTTGTTGCTGGTATTGCCGCCACAGGCAGGCGTTACAAATAAAATGATTAATAACATAAGTACGCTAAAAAATCGCATTTTTACAAATCTCCTCGACGCTCAAAAATAACATATGCCGCAAATAACGGCAGCACAATCCAGGCCAGCAGCGAACCGAGGAAGAGCCAGGTCAGGCTATCGCGGTAGGTCTGCATAGCATAAATACCCGCCGGCCCCAGCACGTCCAGGGTAGCGTTGATGCTAATCAGGGCCGACATTTTGAAAACCTGCAAAGGGTTAAGCAGGGCCAGGTTAAAGATGGTATTGATAGGTAATTTAAAGGCCAGGGTGGTGCCCATTAAACCCAAATCGCCGATAAAGACAAACGCCAGCCACACAAATAAAGCTACGCCGGTGGCTATGGCTGCTTTGCGGGCCAGCACGCTAATCAAAAAGCCCAAACTCAACATGCCCAAAGCCAAAACAAAAGCAAAACCAACCAGCAGACCGTATGCTCTGGCGTCGGTTTGCCCGCCCCGCCCGGCGATGATTATGCCCGACAGGCCAAAGCCCAGAGCTAATGTGCCGAGCAGGGAGGCCGCCAGCCCCAGGTACTTGCCCAGCAGCACTTCAATTCGGTTGACGGGTTGGGCCAGGAGATAGGAGAGCGTCCCTTGCTCTTGTTCTCCGGCCAGGCTGCCGGCGCCGATGGTCAACGCCATCAAAGGCACCACCAGCAAAACCAGGTTGACCAGGCTGGCCGCGGTGCGACCAAAACCGGCAAAGCCGCTGTACCCCGTTCCCCCGCCGCTGAGCGATAGCCAGGAAAGAAGCAAGGCTAGCCCGGTAAAGGCCACGGCATACAGCACAAACCAGCGGTTATTGAGCGAGTCGTTGATTTCTTTTTTGAGCAGGGTTGTTATGATTCTGGGTTCCATACTGTTAGTCCTTTGTCCTTCGTCATTCGTCCTTTGTCTTTTTTGCATTCACCAAGCGGCTAATGACAAATGACCAATGACGAACGATTAAAATCCATTCTCAATTTCAAAATTGCTTATTTCGATGTCCCCATCCAGCAGCGTTTGCAAAGGGGTCATCTTGGCCGATGGGGCAACGCTCACCCGCAGGCCGATGCCGTTGCGGCTGGCGTCAATGCCTTGAGCCTGTAATAACTTCATAGCGTTGTCGCGCATGGTTTCCGGCACAATTAATTTCAGGCTCAGGGTCATCCCCAACTGATTGGCTAATTGGGCCGGCGTGTCGCAGATTAGTTTCAGTTTACCCTCTTCCAGAACCAGGACTCGTGTGGCTAATATTTCCACGTCTTCCAGGCGATGGGAGGTAAAGAGCAGGGTTTTGCCCTGTTGTTTCTGGCGCAGGAGCAGCTTTATAAAGTCGTCGCGGGCGGCAGTATCAAGATTGCTGGTTGGCTCGTCAAGTATCAGCAGGGGCGGGTCAGACAGTAGAGCGGCGGCCAGGGCCAAACGTTGCTTCATCCCGCCGGACAGGGCGGCGACAGGCTTATGGCTGTGTTCGGTTAGTCCCACTTCGGCCAGCACATGGTCTATCCGGCCGGCCGGCGCTCGTTTTAAGTCGGCATAAAATTGCAGGGTGTCGCGGGTAGACAAGTCGTCATAAAAAGCCAATTCCTGGGGGACATAGCCTACGGCGGCCCTGGCTTTTTTGCCCTCTTTTTGAGCGTCAAAGCCGTTTACCTGCAACTCCCCATCCGCCGAGAGCAGCCCCAACAAGCTGCGGATAATGGTGGTTTTGCCCGCGCCGTTTGGTCCCCACAGGGCTATAGCCTCGCCGGGAGTCACCGTAAAGGACAGGTCATCAACAGCCGTAAAGCCGCCGAATTTTTTGGTGAGGTTGTTGACTTTTATCATAACTGCACCCTCTGGATTTTGGATTTTAGATTTTAGATTTTGGATTGATGGTTTCAATATATCTGAATTTTTGGGTTTCTTGGCTAATATTCCGATGGCAATCGTTGTTCCGGCAATAGCCAGCAAGCTAACGGCGATGGCCCACATCGGGCCGGTTGGGTTGGCGGGGGGGAGGGTGATGGCGGGGATGACCGGAGTCATCAGCGGCGCGTCGTCGGCGAATTTGGGTTTGGGTTCAAAGATGGGGAAGGCGCGGGCGGCCATATCAATGGCTTGCTGAGCCGGGCTGAGTTGAAAGAGGCGGAGTTGGGGGTTTTTGTCCATCATATTTTCAAACAGGCTTTTGGACACGTAGGGTAAATCGCCCAGGTTGTCGCCGTTAGCGTCGTAGCCGGTGTAGTCGCTCCAAAAGTTACCCTGCCCGTTTACGGTAAAGTCATTCTCTTTAAAGTCGCCGCTGCCGGTTACGCCAACTTGCTCCAGGTTATCAATAAAGCTGTTTTGGCTAAAGTAGTTGCGCTTAACCGAGGGGTTAAATAGCAGGCCGATATCGTTGTGGGCAAAGGCGTTGTGGGTAAAATGCTGGCTGACATCTACAGACCAGGGGGAGTTATCAAAGTACATCCCCACCCGGTTGTTGCTAAAGAGGTTGTCGGTGGCTTCCACGCCATCCATAGCTTTTAGACCGATACCGTAGCCGCTGGGTCCGCGATTGTCGGCAAAGATGTTGTGGCGCAGAGTCAGGCGACGACTGTACATAAGAAACGCGCCCACCGAGTTGCCCTGGATATAGTTGTTCTCAACCAGGTTGTCGTCGCAATACATAAAGTGCAGGCCGTAACGCCCGTTGGTGATGACGTTATCGCGGATGATGGCGCCGTTGTTGTACCACAGCACCACGTCTCGTCCCTGGTTTACCCGGTTGCCGATGACTTCGGTGTTGTAGCTGAACCAGACCCGGATGCCGTCGCCCCGGGCCGCTACGTCTAAATCTTTGGCCCCAACAACGTTGTACGCAATGCGGCTGTCTGCGGAGTCTTTGATGTAAATGCCAAAGAGCGTATTTTCCAGGCGATTGTTTTCGGCAATCAAACGCGGCGATTTGTTAACGGCAATGCCGGCGTTCTCTTTATCCAGACGCGCTCCGCTGTTGCGGATAATCAAACCACGAATAGTTACGTCCGGGGCGTTGTCGATTTCAATAACATGGCCCTGATTGTTGCCGTCGATGATGGGCCAATCGACGCCCTCAAGGGTGATTGGTTTTTCAATGACAAAGTTGCCCTGATACAGGCCGGGCAGCACGCGGATTACGTCGCCCGGTTGGGCGGCGTTGATAGCCGCCTGCAAATCAAAAGGCGAATCGGTAAATGAGAAATGGCGAATAGACAGGTCGAGACCGGCATTTTCCATAGCAGAGGCGGAACTGCCGAGGGTGAAGCCGGTTAATATTAGGATGATGAGCAATGTTGTGATTGTACGTTTCATAGTTGTTTGTTATTCAGTCTCATGTCATTTCGAGCGGTAGCGAGAAATCCCTGGAGTCGTGGCTATAAGACATGATGTTTGGCAGCAAGAGTGAGCCAAGTATGCCAATCGCCCAGCAATTCCCGGTTTGACAATTAGGGTATGAAAATTGTTGCAATTGTGGGCATTTCAGAGCAGAATTTCCAGAATGATAGAATTTTGATTCGTTAATTCTGCCAATTCTGCTCTTACGCCGGCAAAAATCAGCCCGGCT
>JAJRVO010000256.1 GCA_024277275.1 Chloroflexota bacterium | reverse complement strand
CCAGGCGTTGCCTAAAAGGGCGTCCCACTCTGCCGTTGCCAGGTGGCGGGTTTTTTTGAAGAGGATGGGTTTGGGATGATCGTAAACGGTGAAGCTTTCGTCGGCGGGCTGGTCGTCAAAAACAAAGGGTCCCAGACGGGGAGGCGTTTGGGCGCTGTAGACTTGTTCAAAGCCAAGTTCGCCGGAGAAGAGGGCTTGATAGTAGCGGGTACTCATCGGGTAGCGTTCCTGCAGATTGGGAATGGTGCGCCACAAGCGATTGGTAGCCAGGGCCACGTAGTCGCAACCCATCAGGGTGTCGCGCAAAAGCTCATATTTTTGTTGGGTGTCTTCGTCGTACATAGGGAGGATGGGCTGGTAATATTGGTGCGCGCCGGGATGGCCGCCCGGTTCTGGGATGTCGGAGGGCATACGGTCGTCCCAATGCTCGTAGGCAATGCAAGAGCCGTCGGGTACGTTGGCGTAGACCCAACGGGCAAAGATAACCCAGGTATGGTCGCTGCCGTAAACGCCGTTAACAAAGGCCAGCGACCAGATGGCGGAGGCTGTCAGAACGATGGCGGCCAGGGCAGCGGCGGCGATTTTGGTGAGTTTTTCTGGCAGGGGAGCAGGGGAGCGGGGGGGCAGGGGGGCGGGGGAGCAGGGGAGCAGGGGGGCGGGGGAGCGGGGGAGCAGGGGGGCAGGGGAGCGGGGGTGCAGGGGGGCAGGGGAGCGGGGGTGCAGGGGGGCAGGGGAGCGGGGGTGCAGGGGGGCGGAGGAGCGGGGGTGCAGGGGTGCGGAGGGAGAGGATTGCTCATTGTTAATTGTTAATTGCTCATTGTTAATTGTTAATTGCTCATTGTTAATTGTTAATTGCTCATTGCTTTTTTGTTTATATTGCAACAGGGCGATGATTAAACCGGCCGCAAACAGGCTAAATAAGGGAACTACCGGAACCATGTAGCGCATAAATTTGGCTAAAAAGAGGCCGGTTGGGCCAAAGTAGAGGATAATCCACAACAGGGCCAAAATTTCGCCGGTTTGGGCTTTGCCGCGTATGGTCTTGAACATAGCCCACAGCGTACCGGCCAAACCCAACAATCCCAGGGGCCAACCCATGCCCCAGCGCAATTGCTGCTCAATAAAGTACCAGTAGGCGGTGGTGTTGCGGTATTGGCGGGTAAAGGGAAAGTCGGCTACGCCGCTGACCATATTGCCTTGTTCGTCGATGACGGCGCGTTTGAAATTTTCGAAGTCGAGCAGAACAAAGGGGGAGGTGATGGCGAAGATGACAAATGAGAGGGCCAGGGATAAAATGACTAAGCCGATGATGCGATTACGCTTCAATGATGAATGATGAACGATGAGTGATGAATCAACTTCAGATTGTGCTGTTGAACTTCGGGAAGTGTTTTCTACATTTTGATGGCGGCGAACGGCCAAGAATCCGGCGACGATGGGGGCGAAGATGATGGGGAGGGCGCTGAATTTTGAGGCGACGGCCAGGGCGATGCCTACGCCGGTGATGATGGCTGAGCCGATGGATTGGCGGTCGTAGAGCAGAACGGCCCCGTATATGGCCAGCATAGTGAAAGCGGCAGAGATGGGGTCAACGGCAAAAAAGTGAGCCAGTTGAATTTGCAGCACCGTAAAAGCAGAAAAGGCCGCGGCCAGCAGACCGCCCCAAATGCCGTACAATCGCCGGGCCAGCAGGAAAATTAGATAGACGGTAAAAAGATCGGCCAGGGCGGCCAGAAAGCGTCCAATCTGGGCATAGCCGTGGCCGGATTGCGCGGTCGCTAAAAATTGAATCCATTCCGGGGGAAGCTCAAAGGGTAACGATGAAGTGAGCGGGGTTAGATCATTAAGAAAATTGGCTGCTAGAACCAGGGTGTAGAGCGGGAAGTGACCATAGGTATAAGAGCGACGCTCTTGGCTGTCAACGTTCCAAAAAGGGTTGAGCCTTGAGTTGCGTTTATCAAGGGGCGACGTGGAATCGGCGGGCCAGTGGATGGTGGGCGCGTAAAAGGCAACGGTCGAGCGCTCATCAGGGTGGGCAAAGATGCCGTTATCCCAATTGATGTTGTAAAAGCGCAATCCGGCGGCAATGGTTAAAACAATAAGTAGTAGTATTAGCGCCAGACGATTGGAAAATCTGTTAGTTTGAAACATTTTAGATAATTGTAATCCGCAAAAAGAGGTTGGACAAATTTTACACCATTCTTGGTTTACGTGAAAACTTGAAAGCGCTTTGATATAATTTGCCCATCCTTTCTGAAAATGCTACAATCAAAATAATCATTGGGGAGTCGTCTAGTGGTAGGACAGCAGATTCTGGCTCTGCCGACTGGGGTTCGAATCCCTGCTCCCCAGCTTGATTATGTTATGGGGCATAGCCTTAAAGGCGTGCCCCACTTTTTTGACCAACCGTTTATGGCAGCGTCTTCTCCCTCAACTAACAAAGGTTGATATTTAGTATCTTAACACTTGAGTCCTTGCTTTTTGGGCAAGAAAATTTAGGTTATCCGGGAAGTAGGGAGTAGGAAGTAGGGAGTAGAGAATTTTCCCTTACTCCTTACTTCCTACTTCCCGCCTGTTTGGTTCTGGCTTGTCCAGGTTAGGTGACTTCTCAATAATCCGGGGCGGAGTGCAGATTGCAATCTGCACTCTCCTGTTGCCCCCAAGTTATTGAGATGATACATATTTAGGGCTAAACAACAACTTCTCCATGTGTGGCCCTGTATAAGAATTATCAAAATGAGGTATTTATTTAGTCCTAAGTCCTTGCCCGTGATTGTTGGCCTTTTAGGGCTGTTTGTTGTTATTGTTTTGGGTACGCTGGCCTGCTTGCTGTTTGCGCTCCAGTTGCCTGCGGAAAGTGAAATTATATCTACCGCTGCTGCCACTGCCACCCATCCATCTGTTAGCTTGCCTACGGCCTCCGTACCGACAACTACCCCCGGTCCTCCTGTTGCCCAAAAAGTTGTTTTTGCCGCCCAAGAACCCATCAAAGGATTTTCTGATTGTGACGTTTTTGGCTTTAAAGGCATTGTTATGGCAGGTAATGGAGATCGGCTACAAGGCGTCCAAATAGTAGTTTGGGATGATCAGGCCGGTTTATTGGCCTTGACCATTACAAACGCAGAGGGTAACTACTTGATTGAAATTGAAGATGAGCTTGCTCAACGCAGGTTGTGGGTTCAGGTTTACCAAGACGATCTGCCCGTTTCCAGGCCCGCGTTTGTGGAAACTCAGCTTGATTGCCAAAATGGTTTTCAGGTTTATCAAATTGATTGGCGGATGATTGGTGATCAGTAATTAGTGACCGGTAATCAGTAAGCAGTGACCAGTTGTTAGTAATCAACGGAACTGAATACTGATGATCAAATATTGAACGCTGAATAGTGACCACTTCAGCAATTCCCGGTTTGACAATTAGGGTAT
>JAJRVO010000255.1 GCA_024277275.1 Chloroflexota bacterium | reverse complement strand
GTTATCTTGAGTTTGAAGGAATTAAAGTTTACAGCGAGTGGGGTTACTGAGATGACAGACTGGCCCAATGTGTTGAAGATGAGCGCAACTCTAGCTTGCAGGCGTGAGAGCATCGGCTGTTTCCAGAATAGTTTGGAGGGTATCCAGAATTTGGCCGGTTTCATCACAGGCAGCTTGCCAGCCGGACCACTCGACGTAATCTTCGTGGGCTTCCAGGCCGGCCTCTTCCGGCAGGCCGGCCTCGTTTAGTTGAGCCAGAGTCGTTTTATATTTTTGCTCAAAGCGGGCCACTTCACGCGCAGCCAGGGCCAACCGGCCTTCCATTTCGGTAAAGAGCAAACGTGCGCCATACAACGCCACCCGCTCTCGTTCCGGTGAGGGCAGCGCAGACAGTGAAGTGTCAATGTCAAGGGTAAAAGTACTCATTATGGCTTATCCTTTCCGTGAGGCCGGCAGTTCGAGTGAGATGGTTACCATAGCCGTTTTTGCCTCCACTTTCATTGTAGTGATGGGGAGGGGAAAGGGCAAATGGTTATTAGAGATTGGGAGGCGCCCGCCAATAACCGGGAACTGCCAAACTGGAAGCAAAGGAACTGGGGCATCTTCTATGCCTTGCAAGAATTGGGTCAAGAGGACTGGGAACTGGTCACGGTTATGTGGTGTAAAACAGGCGAAACATCTTTTGCCGACCCTGTTTACTATTTGAAACGCCGGGTGGAATAATTACAAAGTGGCGGTGAAGGGACAATAGCCAGACCACTGGCCTCACCAGTAAGTCTTACGTCATCGCCAAATCATTAGTATCGCCTGAAAGGGCAGATGGAGGTCGAAAGTGAGAAATTTGTTTACTTCAGTGAATCAAAATAGTATTGTTCGCAAGCTCTTTTCTATATTTATCCTCCTCAGCGTGGTATTTTTAGCCCATACGTCTATTTCAGGGCCGATGGTAAAAGCCCAGGATGATATGGAGATATTAATCTCCAATGACCAGTTTGTACTCCACCCAACCAAATATGATTGGGATATCCAAGATTTTCTTGATAGACAGCCTGGCATATTGAAGAATTACCAATTCCAAACCGCTGATGGATTATCTACACCTAAGGAGGAAATTGAATTCTTCGCTTTTTTGTACAGTATAAATCCACAAATAATCTTGGCAATATTAGAAGTTCAGGATCAGCTTTTAAGCAATCCTAATCCCACAGAAGAATCGATCATTTCTCGAAATATCATAGACGAAGGTGGCACATTTTCAGATCGTATAAGGCGTATTACTGAAGCACTGCATTCCGGCTATTACTCGTCACTAAATGAAGGCTTTGGAGAACTCAGTGCAACCCGCTCAGTATTAGCTGTACTAACCAAAGAGGTTAAACCTAAAAATTGGAGCAAGGACGATTGGGAATTGGGTTATGATTTTCAATCAACGTTTGGACTCTATTTTGATGACCCTTTGAAAACATTTGAGGATGAAATAGCCGTATCTGAAACACCAACTTTCCAACTACCCTGGGCAGCGGGTGAATATTGGGCATATTGGCAAGGTCCTCACGCTGGAGATTTTTCCGGATGTGTTCCTGACGATTGCTTATTTACTCAAGATGTTGTCAACGCTGCGTTAGATTTTGTCCCGCAAAATTCTGTCAAGGCTACTGATAAATATGCCTGTGGTAGTAATGATGGTGTAGTAGATACAGCATGGATAGTTTCAATAGCCTCCGGTGAAGTGATCTATGCAAATAAGTCGTTAGTTGTAGTTAGACATGCTGATGGCTGGTTTAGCCAATACTATCATGTTGCAGCGCAGGAGCGAGTTACAAAGAATACGCAGCTAAATGGAATCCCTTCATCTGGACGGCGTATCGGTCATCCATCAAATTCCTGTGAACTTGGAGGCTATTCTGATAAAAGTCATGTTCACTTTTTAGCAGGGAGAGACGGCCAATATGTTCCAGCAACACAATTGATATTGTCTGGTTGGTCAGTTTATCCCAACAAATTGGTTAAAGACCAAACAGAAGTGCAACTTCGCAATTATCTAGAATCAACAAACCCATTCGTTCCAATTGACAGTACGAAGCGAACAACCAAATGGATATACATTTCGATTCCTTGGTGGTATACGCTATATACTGGAGATGGAGGAGATTTCAAGGTTTTTTACAATGGTGACGAAATTTTTAGTTATTCAGGTGCATCGGCCTGCGTTACGGGTTCAGCAACTAAATGGTTTGGGCGAGGTTGGCATCTTATTGAAATAGAATATTCTGGTAACCAGCGACCCTCAATCGATAAAGTATTTTGGCCAAATACAATTGCTTGTGGATATGTACCCCCTGATCCCCCCCCATCTGATCCTCAGCCAACCCCTGGATCCACACCTCCTCCTCCAGCGACCACCGACTCCGCCACCTTCCTCACCGACCTCACCCTGCCCGACGGCAGCGCCGTCTCACCGGGGCAAGCACTGGTCAAAACTTGGCGGGTCAGGAACAGCGGCAGCGCCACCTGGAGCGGCTACAAACTCAAATTCACCGGCGGCGAGCAAATGGGCGGCCCGGCTGAAATTGCCATTCCCACCACCGCGCCCGGCGCAACGGTGGATTTGAGCCTCAACCTGACCGCGCCCACCACACCGGGAGCGCACAGCGGCACCTGGCGCATTGTCAAACCGGACGGGACCTGGGTGTCCGGCGGCCAGTTGTGGGTCAAGATCAACGTGCAAACCTCCAGCAGCGACATCACCTTGAGCGCGGATCCGTCCTCCCCGGCCAGCACCGACCAGGTCAACATTCGCGCCCGCGTGAACAACTTCCCCAACCTGCGGGCTATGCGGGTGCTGGTGGACGGGAATCCAATTTGCGAGCTGGGCGCGCCTGAAATCACTAATTGCGCCTGGGCTGCCAACGGCTACGCGGCCGGGCAGCACACCATCGTGGTCGAAGTGGACGACTGGTCCGGCCCCTCGTGGGATAATCCCCAGCGCCAGAGCCTGGTCTATGAATTGACCGGCGGCGGCGCGGCCAACCACGCTCCCAACCGGCCCGCACCTACCAGTCCCTACGATTGGTACGTCTACTACTCCGGCAACACGGCCCAACTGTGTGCCCAGGCCAACGGCGACCCGGATGGGGACGCTATTAGCGGCTATTACTTCGATATTTTCGACAGCGCCCAGTTGTGGAACAGCGGCTGGGCCGGCAGCAGTTGCGTCACCACCGCCGCCCTGGGGCCGTATGATTACCAGTGGCGGGTCAAAGTGCGCGACAGCCAAGGCGCCGAGAGCGAGTGGAGCTACAGCCGCCACTTCACCCTCGTTAATCCGAGCCTGAGCATCAGCGAACTGTACTTCGAGCCGCAGGACGGCAATAGCGAACAGGTCAAAATTCGAGCTTGCACCACCGGACAGGGCGGCATCGGCATCACCATGCGGGTCAGCGTCAACGACGCCAATGACGGCTCTGACAGCGGGGAGTGGCATATCATCAAAGAATTGGGCGTGCCCTGCTTCAACGCCACCGACGCGCCCATCTGGAACACGCTGGATTACGGCGACGGGCCGCACCGGGTGCGGGTGGAAGCCCACGGCCTGCAAACCGGTTGGAACGGCGCGGCTGTGCGCGAGGAGACCTACACCCTGCCCCACCGCCGCCCGGCCAGCCCTCGCCTGGTGGCTCCGGTGCCCCTTTCAGGCGGGGCGATCTACCTGAACTCGCGTACTGTTACCTTCCGCTGGGAGTCCGCGCTGCGGGCTAACAGCTACACCCTGCACGTCAGCGCCAACCCCTCCCCCAAGGATGATTCCAACCCGGTCTTCCGCCAGACGTTTGGCTCAAGTACCACCCAACACACGGTGACGTTCGGCCAGGATTATGCCGCCCTCTACTGGCAAGTCACGGCCACTAATGACGCCGGCGCAAACGACTCCGGCGCCCAACCCTTTGGTATTGACCGCGCGGGCCCCTCCTGCTCGGTCCAGCCGCTGGCCGCTGTCACCTACGAAAGCGTCTTCCAGGTCAACTGGAGCGGTTCGGACAACCCGGCCGGTATCCGCGCCTTTGACGTGCAATTCCTGGACTCCGGCCGTGACGTCTGGCGCGACTGGCTTACCGGCGTTCCGGCCGGCAAAACCTACGAGTTGTTTGCCGGCCAACCCGGCCACACCTACAGTTTCCGCTGTCGCGCTACCGATAACGCCGGCAACAGCGGCGACTACCCGGCCAACGCCGATACCTCGACCAAAGTGGATCCAACCGCCCGGCCCCCGACGCCGTGGTGGAACAGCGCCTACAGCGGCAAGCGCAACCTGACCATCCTTAACCTACATTTCGCACATTAAAAAATGAATAGAGGACAGAAAAATAGCCAGCCTGCCAAAATGAGCTATAGTTAAGGCCCACAAAAAGGTTGGAGAGTGAAGCCAATGAAACAAGAACAAAAAGCGCAGATGTGGTT
>JAJRVO010000254.1 GCA_024277275.1 Chloroflexota bacterium | reverse complement strand
GCGGTGATGGGCGCTCGGGTAGCGGGCGCTTACCCTGTTGTTGCAGTGGATTTACTTGACGCCAAACTGGAAGTGGCTCTTAAGGTAGGCGCAACGCATACCGTTAACGCACAGAAAAATGACCCCGTACAAGCCGTTAAAGACCTGACCGGCGGCGGCGCGCACTATGCCTTTGAGAGCGTCGGCAATGAGCAGGTGTTGATTCAGGCTTACTATGCCACTCGACGCGGCGGAACCACCGTGACCATCGGCTTGCCTCATCCCAGCCGAATGTTCAGCGTGCCGGCGGTTGGTATTGTAGGCGAGGAACGCACCATTAAAGGCTCTTATATGGGGTCTGCCGTACCCCGCCGCGACATTCCTCGCTACCTGGCACTGTACCAGGCCGGGCAGTTGCCGGTGGATTTGTTGCTAAGCCGCACAATCTCGCTGGATGAGATCAACCCGGCCTTTGATGCGCTGGCCAAAGGCGAAGCCGTGCGCCAGGTAATACAATTTCGATGAGATAAGTTAGGGGTTCAACGCGGAATTGAGGGGTAAATGCAATGGGTAGGTCGGGTTGAGGCACGAAACCCGACAATTTTGGGCCGATTGTGTTGGGTTTCATTCTTCAACCCAACCTGCCCCTGCTGGTCAATGCAACCGATTAATAGAGCGGCTTCCAACACCCCCACACGACACCCGATATAACGGAGGAAATTGCTATGTCTTTACAAAAACGGCTCAAACAAGCTCGCTCCGATAAATTTGTGGGCCGGGAGGCCCAACTGGACCTTTTCAGGCGGAACATCACCGCCAAAATCCCCGAATATCCCTTTTTACAAATTTCCGGCCAGGGAGGGGTGGGCAAAACCACCCTTCTGGCACGCTTCCAGATGTTGTGCCATACCCTCAGCGTACCCCAAGCGCTGACGAACGAGGAGGAGAAAACCGTTCCCCAGACAATGTGCCGCCTGGCCCAATTGTTGGATCAGGCCGGCCACCCCCTGAAATCGTTTACCGAGCGATACCAAACTTACCTTCAGTTGCAGGAGAAAATCGAAAAAGAACCCGACCGGCCCGACCTTTTGAGCCACCTTTTCAGCCGAGCCGTGGGTAAAAGCGCCGTGGTAGTGGGCCGGGCCACGCCCGTAACCAGTCTTGCCCTGGACCTGGTTGGGCCGGACGTGGTCGAGAGCCAGGTCAGCGCCCTTTCCGGCTATCTGTTCCGGAAACTTAAAAACAAAGATGAGGTTCGGCTAGTGCTGGAACCGACCATTGAACTGAGTCCCCTCTTTGTAGCCGATTTGAGCCGGGTGGCCGGGGCTCGCCAAGTGGTATTGATATTTGATACCTTTGAAGACACCGGTCACACTCTCTTGCCCTGGCTGCTACAACTATTTGAAGGGCGTTATGGCGACGTGTCAGAATACATCAGCTTTGTCTTTGCCGGGCGCTCCTTTGACGCCCACAATTGGCTGCCGGTGGAGCCGCTGCTGGAACATTGTAGCCTGGAACCGTTCACTGCCGAAGAAACCAAAACCTACCTGGCCAACAAGGACGTGACCGATCAGGACACTGTTGATCAGATTTATCACCTTTCTGGGGGACTGCCTGTTTACGTGTCTATGCTGGCTGCTCCGGATACGGTCGGTGCGAGCCAGGCCACCCGCAGCGTGGTCGAACGATTTTTACGCAACATCGAACACCCTGACCGCCGCCGAGCCGCCTTATACCTGGCCCTGACCCGTCGCTTTGACCGGGACGTGCTGGCCGTCCTGCTCCCTGATGTTCAGGACGTGGATAACCTATTTGCCTGGCTGATTGGGATGCCCTTTGTTCAGGTTCGGCGCGATTACTGGCAGTATCACCCCCTGGTGCGCCAGCAGATGATTGCCTACCAGCGGAATCAATCCCGAAACGAATTTGAGCAGTTGCACCGCAGCCTGGCCGATTATTACAACCGGCAACTTGTCAAACGCGGCGGACAGGCCCCCGATTGCTGGCAGCGCTACGTTACTTGGTGGCCCGATTACCTGGAAGCCACTTACCACGCTCTATGCGCCGGCCCTCATAAAAAATTGCCCCAAACCCAAATAGAATTGGCCGAACTTTTCTTTAACCGTGGATTTGGCGCTGCAACAGTAGAATGGGCTGTAACTTTAAACCAGGCCGCCGATGACCTGGGAGAGTACCAACCGCTGGCCCGCTGGGCCGGATTGATTCTCCGCGTCCTGGGAGCAGTTGCCTCCGAAGAGCCGGAGCAGGAAATAAAGAGTATTTTCAAGTTGTTCGACATACTTTGCCGATCTGTCAACGTTGAAGAGACGCCCCTGGTTGGATCGATGATGTATCTTAGCCGGGGCAACACTTATTACAAGCAGGGAGAGTACGAGCGGGCCATAGCCGACTACGACCAAGCCATCGAACTGAACCCCGAATACGCCGCCGCCTACTCCAATCGGGGCAACACTTATTCCAAGCAGGGAGAGTACGAGCGGGCCATAGCCGACTACGACCAAGCCATCGAACTGAACCCCGAATACGCCGCCGCCTACTACAATACGGCTTGCGCCTATGCCTTGCAGGAAAATATTGAGGCGGCGCTGCCCCCCCTCAGACGCGCCCTGGAACTTGACCCCGCCAACCATCTCAACCTCATCCCCGCCGACGCCGATTTTGACGCTCTTCGCGATGACTCCCGTTTTCAGGCGTTGTTGGCCGGGTTTTCTCAAGATTCCCATTAACGCCAACTTCCACCGGCGTTATCAATTGGGTGTGTTTCGTCGT
>JAJRVO010000253.1 GCA_024277275.1 Chloroflexota bacterium | reverse complement strand
TTCAAGCGCAAGTCAAGAGGGTTGATGTTTAATTTTTCGGCAATCTTGTCAAGCTGAACCTCCACGGCAAACCGGGGCTGCGGCGTGCCGTGGCCTCGCTTGGGACCGCAGGCCGGTTTGTTGGTAAACACCCGCGCCGCCTGGAATTTGTAAGTTGGGACGTTGTACGTAACCGTTTGCAGCGCGCCGGTGTAGTAGGTACTGGCGACTCCGTAACTACCGTAGCCCCCGCCGTCAAGAAAAGATGTAAAGTCCATCGCCGTGATAGAGCCATCGTTTTTGACGCCGGTTTTGACCTTCATCAACACGGGGTGACGACCCCGGTGGGCGTAAAAGACCTCCTCGCGGGTCAACGCAATCTTGACCGGGCGGCCGGTCATCATCGACAGTTTGGCGACGACCATTTCGTGGTTAAAGGGGTCGGTTTTACCGCCAAACCCGCCGCCGGTGGGCGGGGCGATGATGCGGATGCGGCTGGGGGGCATGTCGAACACGCCGGCCATTGCTTTGTGAAGGTAGTGGGGCGTTTGGGTGGATGACCACACCGTTAATTTGCCGTTGGGTTCGTAGTGGGCCACCGTGGCGTGTTCTTCCATTGGCAGGTGGGTGTTGCCCTGGTAAAAGAAAACATCCTCCTGAATCAGGTCGGCCTGGGCAAAGCCGTCATCCAAGTCGCCAAACTCCAGGGAGACCAGTTTGTGGATGTTGTCCTGGTCGGCGTAATTGTGAATGGCCTCGTCGCCATTAAGGGGTTTAAGGCCCTCCTCAATGCCCATAACCGGCTCCAACACCTCGTATTCAACGTGGATATACTTGAGGGCGGCTTCGGCTGTTTCTTCGTCGACTGCCGCCACTGCCGTCACCGGGTCGCCCACGTACCGCGCTTTTTCCACCGCCAGCGACTCTTCGTCTTCGCTGATGGGCAAAATACCAAATTTGTTGGGCAAGTCTCGACCGGTCATCACGGCCATCACGCCGGGCAAAGCTTCGGCCTCGCTGGCATCGATAAATTTAATGCGGGCGTGGGGGTGAATGCTGCGCAACAGTTTGCAATGCAGCATCCGGGGGAGAACAACGTCGCCGGCGTAGACCGTTTGCCCGGTGACTTTGTTCATCACGTCAACTTTGCGGTTGGGTTTGCCGATTATGTTGAATTTTTCAGACATAGGAATCTCCAAATGATGAACGATGAACGATGAATGATGAATGATGAATCTTTAAATTCCGCATTCATCGTTCATCATTCATTGTTGGGCTGCCACCATCTCAATGGCCTCGATAATTTTGGTGTATCCCGTGCAGCGACACAAATTGCCCGCCAGCGTTTCTCTGATTTCCTGGCGGGTTGGGTGGGGGTTTTGGTCGAGCATAGCTTTGGCGGAGAGGAGCATGCCGGGCATACAGAAGCCGCATTGGGCCGTGCCTAAATCGGCAAAGGCTTCTTGCAGGGGGTGGAATTGGCTGCCGTCGGCCATACCTTCGATGGTTGTAATCTCCCGGTCTTGAAGTTCAATGGGCAAGGTCAGGCAAGACAGGACGGGCCGGCCGTCGATGAGAACGGCGCAAGCGCCGCACTCGCCCAGTTCGCAGCCGTGCTTGGTGCCGGTTAAACTTAAATCCTCGCGCAAAACTTCCAGCAGGGTTTTATGAACGGAGGCGTATACTTCGTACAGCTCTCCATTAACTTGGAGTTTGAGGAGCGTTTTCATCCAGAGAATCTCCTTAGTCGTTCTTTGTACAGAACGTCGTTCTCTATAGTAGAGTTATTATAAAGCACGGGATATTATTTGTCAAAATAGGCGACTACTTAGTACCTTAGTAATGAGAATTAAATAACTGTCCCTCAACGTTGTAATTGGTAAATGGTAATTGGTTATTAAGCCAATCCCTAATTACTAATTACCATTTACTGCACTCTGAAATGAGACAGACAGTTATTTAATCCCGATTCCTTAGCAGTTGAATCCTTATCTTTTGGACAAGAAAAATCACTGCAAACGGGTGAATTTGCGAATGGCGAAAATGGGTCGGCCTTTCATTCGCCACATTCGCCCATTCGCCATTCCGGTTTATCCAGGTTAGGGAACAAGTCTAATCTCAATAAGCCTGGTCAACCACCTCGCCCACCAAAAAGTCGTGAATAGTCTCTGCCGCCAACCGATGGCCCTCAACTGTCCAGTGCTGGTCGTGACGAAAATGGAGAGGCGGGGCATCGGGTTGGGCTGCGGCCTCACGAAAAACAGGTAGTAAATCGAGGTGGCGAATATTTTGCGCCGTTAAAAATGCATTGAGCCGCCGGTTGGGAGCATCCAAATCCCAACTTGAGCCTCGCATAGCCGGGTTGGCGGCAACGGTGCGCTGCCACTCATCCGGCAAAACCTGCTCCGGCGCGCCGATGATGACCACTGCCAACCGCGCCCCTCGATTCTCAACCTCGTTGCGCAGCCGGACAATGATGGCTTCGGTCAAGGCCCAAGCTGCTTCAAAACGCTCGTCGGGCGGGTCTTGATAGACAAAGAAGGGAATGGGCGTAACCGGGTGATTGGCCCGAATCACAGCCTCGCCGCCCAAAATACCGCTTGGTCCCAGGCGTTGCACCACAGGCGGAATGTCGCGCAGATAAGGCACAAGAAAACGATAAAGTGCGGAGTAGCGCCACAGCGTATCAGCCACTCCCAGCAAAGGCGCTGAATCAGGCTGAGGCGAAGGCTGAGAAGAAATGCTCCCAATCTCAGCCTTTGCCTCAGCCTCAACCCCAACCTCCGGCGCAACCAACTCTCCTTCAGCCGATAGGGTAAAAAACTCTTTCTGCCGGCTGCCCCCGTTGCGCTCAATCTCCAGCGGACCGTAGGTGTTGACCGCATCGTTACGCACAAAAAAGGCCAGTAACACCACGTCGGGATTGTAGCGAAAGCCCTCGGCGATGTAAAAGATGGCCTCTTGGTCCGT
>JAJRVO010000252.1 GCA_024277275.1 Chloroflexota bacterium | reverse complement strand
CGCGGCACGTTGAGCATAGCGGCCAAAACCGCTTCATCAGAGACGTCGCGGACCTGAATTTGATACTTGACCATTGCTCGACGCAGTTCGGTCTGCGGGTCGGTGGTGGAAGTGGCGGCAGCGGGTGTGTTGGTCTGGGAAGATTTTGTCGGCGCGGATGTGGTCGCCGGTATAGGTGCGACCGCCGGTGTGGTTGTTGCTGTAGGTCCCGAAGGCGGTTTGGTTGCGCCGCACGCAGTTGGCAATAGGGTCAAGATGGCAACTAAAACAGCGCCGAGTCCTGTAAAACACTTTTGAGGCATCAAAGTCCCCTTTGCTAATTTACAACCGGATTTTTCTACAAACTCCCATGATTATTTTACCACAAACCCAAGCTCCTGTCATTGGAGATTACCAGCCTACCGCAGCGCCGTCCGCCCGTCTATCGCTACCGGCGACAAACACGCCGTCGTCGAGTCGCCAAATGATTTGACCGCGGCCAAACATCTTTCTATTGGCGGGAATGTGTGTTGCATGTCCACGAGCAGCCAGACCGCTAATTACGTGCTCCGGAGTACCAAGTTCCAGACTGACATCCAAGCCACCGGTGACTCGCCAACGTGGCGCATCTAGGATAGCTTGGGGGTTCATTTTATAATCAACAGTACCGATAACCACTTGCGTATGCCCTTGGGGTTGCATAAAGTCGCCCATCACTCCAAACGGGCCGACCGGCTGTTTGTCGCGGGTTAAAAAGCCGGGAATAATAGTGTGATAGGGACGTTTGCCACCGGCGGCTTGGTTGGGATGACCTTCTTCCAGGCTAAAGCCAGTTCCTCTGTTATGTAGGGCAATGCCTGTTTTGGGAATAACAACTCCGCTACCAAAACCTGAGAAGTTAGATTGAATATAACTAACCATCATTCCGTCCCGGTCTGCCGTGCAGAGATAAACAGTTCCGCCCTGGGGGGGAGCGCCATACTTAGGGTTGCCGGCTTGAGGGCCAATGAGCTTACGCCGGGCGGCAATGTAGGCCGGGTCCAGCAGGCCGGTCAGCGGCACGTCAATATGTTCAGGGTCGGCAATATAGCGGTGGGCGTCGGCAAAGGCCAGTTTCATTGCTTCAATCTGTAGGTGAAGCGATTCTTCGCTGCTGTGTGGGTGATTGGGCAACTCGGTTCCTTCCAGCAAAGCCAGGGCAATCAGGGTAGTTAACCCCTGCCCGTTGGGGGGAATCTCCCACACTTCGTAGCCGCGATAGCTAACTCCAATTGGCTCGACCCAACTGCTTTGATGGGCCGCCAAGTCATCTATATTAAGCAGTCCCTCTGTGGCCTGAGCAAAAGCAACGATTTTTTCTGCCAGCTCGCCTTCGTAAAAGTCGCGCGCGCCGCGTTTGGCGATAGTTTTTAGGGTTTTGGCATGGTCTGGACTGGCCCAGCGTTGACCGGCTCGCGGCGTTTGTCCGTTGGTAGTGAAGGTCTCACGCCAACCTGCACAAGCCGGGTCGACCAGGGGCAAAAAGCGGTTGGCGGCTTTACCCCAATAGTGGGCTACAATTGGCGAGACGGGGTAGCCTTCTTGGGCATAGGCAATAGCCGGGGCCATTATCTCGTCCAGCGATAATCGGCCAAAGCGCCGGTGAAGGTCGTCCCAGGCGGCAGGCGCGCCGGGAACCGTGACCGGAGTCCAGCCGTCGACAGGCATTTTGGTGTGTCCTTGTTGGCGCAGGGCGTCCGGGTTTAGGGCTGCCGGGGAGCGGCCTGAGCCGTTTAAGCCGTGGAGTCGCGTTCCATCCCAAACCAGGGCAAAGGCGTCGCCGCCAATACCGTTGGAGGTTGGCTCAAGCACGGTTAAGGCCACGGCGGTGGCTATGGCTGCGTCAACGGCATTACCTCCGCGTTGAAGCATACTCAGCCCGGCCTGGGCCGCCAGGGGTTGGCTGGTAGCCACTATGCCGTTACAGGCCATTACCGGCATACGTTGTGAGGTAAAGGGATAAGATTGAAGGTTCACGTTTACTCAAACTCCTGCTCTAGTATTTGAGCAACTTGTCTATGCAGCACGGGTATCTCTTGAGTGGCCGTGTCCCAGACAATGTTATAATTTATAGACCAATAACCGTGCGTAGTACGGTCTAGCATTCGAACGGGACCAGCCCAGTCCACATCAGGATATCGGTCTTTTAGCTCCTGAGAAAGATGCTTTACGGCTTCACCGATATTTTCAACAGCTTTGGCTGTAGCCATAGAGCGCATATTGTCTCTGAGAAACTGAATACGGCTAACTGAGGATATAAAGTTAGCGATCATATTGGCATTATGTTGAATATCTCTTAACCACTCTTGATCAGGCCGCATAAACTACCTCACAGGTTCTGAGCGCTTCTTCTCTGGCAAACTGTTTCAGGCTATCCGGGGTAAACATATCCACTTCTCGATCTAGTAAATTGGCTAATTCTTGTTCAATGCGAAAAAAACGAAAGTAACCAATGCGAACATCCGGTTCAAACTCAACCAATACATCTATATCACTATCCGGGCCAAAGTCGGTTCGTAACACCGAACCAAACAGAGCCAATTTACGGATACGTTGCTGTTGGCAAAAAGCGATAATTTTGTTG
Source organism: Chloroflexota bacterium (assembly GCA_024277275.1). GTDB lineage: Bacteria > Chloroflexota > Anaerolineae > 4572-78 > J111 > JAJRVO01. Next base: position 7,208 of record JAJRVO010000252.1, on the reverse strand, counting down.
GCGGGAATTTCTATTCTTGCTCTGTTCATAGGTCATTTCACCTCCTTACTATGGCCTACTCCCATCAAATTGTAGCACGGTGGTATCAGGCGGTCAAAGCATCTTGAGCGCGTGTTATGGAACCCAAACGGGGTCCCAATCGTTAAAGGGGTTGTCGGAGAGGCTGGTTAAAACTCCGGTTTCCAAATCGATGGCCCAAATTTGGCGGTTATTATTAAAGCCCATATCGGACCAAAAAGCGATTCTTTTGCCGTCGGGCGACCAGGTGGGGTGTTTGTCAAAATCTTCAACGTTATCGGTTAGACGCACTACGGCGCTTCCGTCCAGATTGAGCATATAGATGTCGCCGTTACCGGTTTCTTCTGACACATAGACAATCCGGTTATCTACCGGCGACCAGGCCGGGTCATATTCTGCTTTTTTGGTGCTGGTAACGCGTAGTTCCTGGGCGCCGCCCAGGTTAACCCGCCATAAATCAAGCTGGCCCTCGCCCCTAACTAATATTTGGTCTTGTTTGTCGGGAGAGAAAGGGAGCGCCGCTTCCAATGCTGTATAAATCGACAAGTCATCCAGAGGGCGCTGGTTAGAGCCATCGCTGTTCATTTGATAAATCTGTACAAATCCGGCCCGGTCTGTTTTAAATAATACTTTACCGCTTAATCCGGCCGGGGTAGGGGTGGGGCGCGGTAATGGGGTGGCAGTATTAGTTGGCGTAGGGCTGGGCGTAGGCGTAGAAGTAAGGGTTGGCGCAGGGGGAATGGGGGTGTTGGTGGGCGTGCTGGTTGGCGAGGGGACAGGCGTTGGCGTTAGGGTTGGCGCAGGGGTGTTAGTTGGCGGCTCCGGCGTGTGGGTGGGGGTGTTAGTTAGAGTAGGCGTGGGTGTTTTGCTGGGTTCTTGGGCTATAACCACAACTGTCGGTGAAGGGGTGGGTGTTGGCAAAATGCCGGAACCGCTGATAAAGAAAAGACCTACAGCGCCTATCAGCACGCCCAGTATGCCTATTAAGGCCATTAGCGGCCAGCCTGATAAGGAAAAACTTTGAGTTGAAGGAGTTGCTTGTCGCCCTTTTACGGGCGATTGGTTGGAGGTAATTATGGGAGCAACAGCAGCGGCTCTGGGGAGTGTCATGCTGGAAACTTCGGCGGCGGGCGGCACGCCGGCAGGCATTTGCGGGGCCGTGGCAACTCTTTTTTTGTTTCTTTGCTCAAAGGCTCTGCCCTCGCTTAAGGCTGCTTCCAGAGCCAGGGCCATATCGCCGGTGGTAACAAATCTATCAACGGGGTCTTTGGCCAGCGCTTTTAAGATAATGTCTTCTACATCTTGGGGAAGATTGGGGTTGATGGCGGTAGGGGGCGTGGGGATTTCGCTAACGTGTTTTAGAGCCACGCTAAGCGGGGCTTCATCATCAAACGGAAGCTCGCCCGTTGTCATCTCATATAAAATGATGCCCAACGAGTAGATATCGCTGGCAGGTACGGCCGCAGCCGAAGATATGGCCTGTTCCGGGGCAACATAGTGAGGCGTTCCAAATGTGTTGCCAAGCGTGGCTTGACTGGCCTGAGTAGGCAGCATAACCAGGCCAAAATCGGCCAGAATAGATTGACCCTCTGAGTTAATCATAACATTTGAGGGCTTAACGTCTCGGTGAACAACATCGTGGTTATGGGCATAATCCAGAGCGGCGGCAACATCTTTGATGACCCTGATGATTTTATCTTTAGGTAGAAGTTCTTGCTTTGCTTTAGCCTGACGGAGTTCAATTGCCAAATCGCTGCCGTCAATAAATTCCATTGCCATAAAGTAGCCGCTCTCATGTTTTCCAAAATCAAAAATTTGCACAATATTAGAGTGGCGCAGGGAGGCTATGGCCTGGGCCTCGCGGCGAAAACGTTCGGTAAATTCGGGGTCTTCTTGCAGGCCCCAGTGAACAACTTTAATGGCGGCATAGCGGTTCAGTTCAGTATGAAACCCTTTGTAGATACGGGCCATACCGCCTTCGCCGATAGCCTCTAAAATCTCGTAAGAACCCAGTGTGTCGCCAATAAAGGGGTCGTAAGAAGTCATTCACTGACCTCCTTGGAAGTATGAGTAGCGTTGGCATTAAGAATATCAAGCACAGATTGTATAAATTGGTTAAACCCGGTTACAAAGGCGTCTAAATAATCTTTAACCATCAATTGAGCCAGGTCAGCGCGTTCAATTTTGTTTAAGGCCGCAACGTAGGGCCTAAAATCTCGCAGCGAGAGGTGCAGATTATCATTATCATCGGTGACAACGGCCCAAACCAGGGTCTTGTTGTCGTTATCATCTTTGGCGCTGGTAAATCGGGAAATTGACGACCCTCTGCTTACGCGCCCCACATTTGAGAAAACTTCTTCGCCTTTTAGAACTTCGTTGAGTATATCAACCCGCTGTGGGATTTCGTCCAGTAGTTTTAGCAGCGAGTTAGGCAAGTAGGCCAATAACTTGATGGTGGCGGCCGTGGCGCTGCCTCCTTCCATAGCTACTTTTTTATAAGCGCGCATAACCTGACCAAAGTAGTTGAGTTGAGCCAGCAACGAGCGGCGCGCGTCGGCAAAATTAACCCAATCTTCTTGGCTTTGGCTGTTGGCGTAATCATTCAAACCGTCCGAGGCTGTTTTAAATATACCCCAAAGTTCGGTGAAGGGGTTGCGAAAGGTTGTGGGGTATAACCTTTCGCGGGGGCGGGCGGCGGTAGCTAACATAGGGATTACAATTGATGGGTTTTTGGCTTTTACATTAGCCAGCGTGTCCTTAATCAAGGTATAAACGGCCTGGGTTTCCGGGTTATTTTGGGCGCGTAAGTTTTGTAAGGCATTCTCTAACTCTGGCGATGGATGATACTCGTGACCAAATTGGCAGCGATAGAGGATTAATAAATCATTTACGGTTAGCTTTAGTTCAGGATGTCGCCTGGGTAGTAATCTGCGCAGGCTGTACAACGCTTGCAGGTTTATGCCGGTATTTTCAGCGGACACCTCTGGCGTAGCAACCCGCATATATTTTTTAAGAGCCGGTTTAGCCGCAAACTTAAGGCTATAAGGCGTGGTTTTTGTTGACTCCGCTGCCGGTAAAGCGCTAAAGTAAACGGCCCAGGAGATAGCTTCGTTAGTGAGGATTTCTGCCAGGGCCATCCCCCATATGCCATCAAAAAAGATGTGTGATTGGTCAAAAACCATAGAGTTTGGCGTACGAAAAATAGTTAAGGCATGGTCGCCAATTCCTCTTTTGCCGCGTCTAATGTAGGCCAGCGGTTTTGAACTCTCTTGCTCATCCCAGTTGATAATGACCGGGGCCAGCTTTATAGCCTTTAGCGCTTGCCGGGCGTCATGTATTAATCGGCGCGCGCGTTCCTGTTGCGAGCGGTTGATGGCAACAAGCTGGTCGTCCAACGCATCGGTTGGGGTTTCTTCTGTTGTTTGGCGGGCATCTTCAAAAATATCTGCCACCTGACGCCTGATAGCCTGAAAAGAGGCGGGACGCAGATAGCCGCAAGATTGTTTTGTGCTGCCCCGACACACTTGACCGGCCTGATCAATTGATAGCAAATTTCCTTGCGCATCGTGCAAATTACCATCGGGGCCAGGCTGTAGGACATAAAACGGCGAATTGCCTTGTTGTGTTTCAAACAAGAGAGGATGTCCTTCCTGGTCGGTGTGATGGGCCGGTAATAAATAGTAACGACCCTGAAACACAATCCCTATTCTGGCTTGCCACAGCGGAATAGGCGTTTTGTTTTCACGGTACTGGTCTGGGTCAAGCGTGGCCAGGGCGCTCATTTGCTTCTGAAAAGCCGGTAATTCTCCGGCGGCAAGTTGGGCGTAAGCAACGCCAACCCAATCTTGTTGCCGGCCGGGTAACCGGCGCAAGCGGCTCTGCAAAAAGCTATCAAATCTGCGGCGGCGGTATTGCGAATAGTTTTCATTATGACCGGCATCCCGGCCTCTATGGTAAGGACGTTGGGCGGCCCACGCTTGTGGTAATCGTTTAAAAGAAATTTTGTGACTCAAATTGGCTTCTGTTACCGCCTGTTCTATGAGGTGGAGATATACTTGCTCGCGCCACTGATTATACAGCAGATCATCATATTGAAAATAAATTTGGCTAACCGCGCAAACCCAGGCCGCCAATTGGTCAACAGCCGAAAGTTCAAGATTGTAGTTAGCCACTGCGTTTTGAAACCCAATTGTTTCACAAGTGTGACGAGCGGTGTCCTCTCGCATAGCGAAGTCGAGATAAAATTGCCAGAGACCTTCAGGGAAGGCGCTATCGGGGTCTTTGCCGGTTAAGGTTAGTAATTTTTGATAAACGGAGAGTACGGCGGCCGGCCCTGCAAACAACGTACCGTAAACTGTTTGCGGCAAAATATTTCGGGGTAGCATCTCCAGCCCCCGCATTAAAGCGCTAACATCAGATTTTGCCTGGTGAGGAGGCAGGCTGCGGTCGCGGAGTTTGACCAGCCCGCTCATCACCAGGCCCACAATGTTACCGGCGGGGATAACGGCGGACACCTCTTCTTGAAGCGCCTCAACCTCGGCAATTGAGCGGTTGGAATACAGCGTTAGTTGGGCAGGGGGAATTATGCTATTCATCGCAGACAGCGTAGCATCAATTGCTTTGCGTTGAGCCTGGGTGTCGATAGCTGAATTTAAAGTTTTGGGTGGGAAAACCCTAGCCAATTGTAATGCTCCAACCTGCGTTTGTTTTGAACCGGCATTTAAGATTGATAGAAGTTAGCCAGAATTATAACACATTAAGACAATAACAATCAATGAAACCTTAATATTTTTAAATCCGGTTGCCAGTCCAGAGAAGGTCCGGTAATTGTTTGGAGCGTTTTATTCAACCGGACGAAAGACGAATGACGAACGGCTAAATTCTTCATCTATCGTTTCATTCATCCCCCGTCGTTCGTCATTCGTCCATTTTAACGACTATCTTGAATTACCGAATTCTCTCTCCAATTAAAAACCGGCAACTTATGCCATAAACGCTGAACCTAAATTTTACTCCACGCTAAAGATATTCACAAACAACCGCAGGCGAGTATAGTACCGGGGTACTCTTGATAATCACCTAAAAATAAGTTCCTGCAAAAGGAGTCAAAAAGTACACTTTTTGACTCCTAAAACGGGAAGTCATTTTTGGACAGTCATTTAAACTTGCCCATTTACAATAGACAACAAAATGGAGAGCAAGTATAATGGTTACAATGAGCTTGCCGCTGACAGGAAAAAGTGAATGAAAAAGGTAGAAGTCGAAAATAAACGGCGAATATTTGATGATTTCTTCAAAATTGAAGAAGCATATTTAAGTTATGAACGTTTTGACGGGCAAATGAGCGAATCGCTTCGCCAATTAGTTTTTGAGCGGGGCGACTCGGCGGCGGCAATTGTGATGAATAAACAAACTGAACGGGTTGTTTTGATTAAACAATTTAGATACCCCACCTATGAAAAAGGACCGGGCTGGGTTACCGAGACTATTGCCGGCACGATGGAAGAAGGCGAACAGCCGGAAGAGGCCATCCGTCGAGAAATTTTGGAAGAAGCGGGTTATAATGTCCATAAGCTGACCCATATCTCTACCTTTTACGTGTCGCCCGGCGGAACTTCGGAACGGATTTTTCTTTACTACGCTGAAGTGGATAACGCCGGTAAAATTGCGGACGGCGGCGGGGTAGCAACCGAACACGAAGATATCCAAATTTTGGAGTTTTCTTTAGCGGAACTTTGGGAGGCTTTAAAATCGGGCCAAATTGTCGATGCTAAAACTATTGTTGGTTTAATGTGGCTTCAAAATAAATTGAAAGTTGACATTTGATGATATGAGCGCAGAAATAACTGAAACGTATGATGTTAGCAAATATGAGCGACCATCGGTTACAGTGGATGTGGTTATATTTAGCATTCTTGATAAAATGCTAAAAGCGCTGTTGATTAAGCGCAAAGTTTGGCCTTACAAGGATGTTTGGGCTATCCCCGGCGGTTTTGTGCGCATGGATGAAAGCCTGGAGCAAGCCGCTTACCGTGAATTAGCCGAAGAGACAGGCGTTGCCGGCGCCGATGTTTATCTGGAACAATTATTTACCTTTGGCGAACCTGACCGCGACCCGCGTACGCGGGTAATTACTGTGGCATACTTTGCTTTGGTAAGCGCCGATAAAATCAACCCGCAAGCGGCCACTGACGCCGCAGATATTGAGTGGTTTTCCGTTTACGACCTCCCCTCGCTGGCTTTTGACCACGCCGATATTTTAGATTACGCCCTAACCCGACTACGCTACAAATTAGAGTATAGCGCGGTAGGGTTTCAGCTTTTACCGGAAAAGTTCACCTTGCGAGAATTGCAAGACACCTATGAAATTGTCCTGGGAACCAAATTAGACAAAGGTAACTTTCGCAGTAAATTACGCAAGACCAATGTGGTTGAAATGGTCGATGGCTACCGCGATACCGGCGGTCGCCCGGCCCGTCTTTATCGCTTCCGCGATGACGCCGTAGCCGAGATTAAAACCCGGCGACTGTTTCCATAACATTCACTTGTACTCACCGGCTACGTTAGGGTAAAATTAGATAATCCCTATGCGGCAGATGGATTTTTCTGTTGCATCCAATGCTATTTGTGGTATACTCTACGGGATATACATAATCCCCCTAACCTGTAATTAAGTTGATAAACACTCCATTAAAATCATTATAATTTAGGAACTAATCTTCTATGCAACACTTTCTTAGTATTGCCGATTTTTCTGCCGATGAACTGTGGCAAATCCTTTATAAAGCTAAAGAATTAAAGGACGAGCTAAAAGCAGGGGGCAATAAACCCATCTTAAAAGGCAAAATATTGGGTATGATTTTTCAAAAGCCGTCGCTGCGAACCCGTGTTTCTTTTGAGGTGGGGATGCTGCATTTAGGCGGAGAGGCAATCTTTATATCGCCCAATGAGATTGGGTTGGGAACACGAGAGTCTGTGCCCGACGTGGCCCGGGTAATGTCTGGTTATGTGGACGGCATTATGGCCCGTGTTTTTGCTCATGAGCATGTTTTGCAACTGGCCCAGTACAGTAGCGTGCCGGTTATCAATGGCTTAAGCGATTACAACCATCCCTGCCAGGCTTTAACCGACATCTTTACCATATGGGAACACTTTGGCACAGTTAAAGGGTTAAAGCTGGCCTACGTTGG
>JAJRVO010000251.1 GCA_024277275.1 Chloroflexota bacterium | reverse complement strand
GTCTCTGGTGGTAAGCCCCTCGATGTCTTCCAGGGCAGTGCGGTTAAGCGTGGTCAGAGGTATTTTGTGTACATCGTAATCACGCAGGCTGTTGTCTTCCAGCGGGTTGTTTTCATAATCGGCTTTTTTGAGATTGCCTTTGGTAAAGGCGTCGGTATTGACAATAATTGTGCCGCCTGATTCCAGATCAGGCAGGTTGGCTTTAAGCGCGGCGGGGTTCATTGCTACCAGAACTCGGGGTTCATCGCCGGGGGTAAGGATATCTTCACTGGAAAGATTGACTTGAAAACCGCTCACACCGGCCAGGGTTCCGGCCGGCGCCCTAATCTCTGCCGGAAAATCGGGCAGGGTGCTGATATCGTTGCCAAAAATAGCGGCGGTATCAGAAAATTGAGTGCCGGTTAATTGCATCCCATCGCCGGAGTCTCCGGCAAAACGAATAGTTATTGATTCAACATCTTTAAATTTTGCGTGCTTGGGTTCAGCCATTGCGGTTCACCTCCGTAACGTAGCTAAACAAAAAAATTGTAATGGTCAAGGTCATTGTTACTTTTTGTAATTTCTAATTACGCTCCACTCCGCCTGTCGACAATCTGTTCCGAGTCTGGAGGCAAATTGTAAACTTCCTCTGGAAAACGGTCGGACAGGAATTTGATAACGGCGTAGTGGGTTAGATTGCCAACAACATATCCCTCGTCGTTTAGCACTGGGATGTTGCGAAAGTGTTTTTCGTCCATTAAAGCCAGGGCTTTATCCGCCCGGTCTTTTGAGCGCACAGTTGTTGGACTCAGGGTCATAACCTCATCAATGGGTTTGTCCCAGGTTTCCGGGGCATCGACGATTTTTCTTAAAATATCACGGCCTGTAAAAATCCCCATCAAGCAGCCTCTGTCTGTTACAACAGCGCAAGCTCGATTTTTTACTTGCATCCTTTTAACCGTCTCTCTGACAGATGTGCCGGTCTTGACTGCGGTAAAGTTTCTTAGGTCAAGATGAATGACCTGTTTTTTCTGCAAATCTTGCTCAAGAGTCATATTGTCTCCTCTAAAACCCTATAATTTTGATGCCGCGCGTGTGGGTTACGAGATATAGGAAACATCCCCCGCGCCATCAGCGGCTCCTTAATTGAATGTACTTAAACACATATTGTATATGGTATCATCAAAAAATTAAAATGGCTATAGTTTATTTGAGGAAAAAATTGCGATTGCAAAAGTGAGGGTCTTAGAAATTACCTGACCGGCCGATTATTTTTACTGCGTTGTGTTAATCCGGTGCGTGATAAGTCTGGAGTTAGAATTAACGCTGATGCTTTTGATTTCTAAATTGCCGGGGGAATCACTGGTGGTATACCGTTTTTGGAGTATAAGTCCTAGAGGTTGGGCCAAAATAGCCGCGGCTGTAGTGGCCAGGATTGCAGCCGGAATGCTACTCCAGCGAAAGCGGCGACCTGGGCGACCATCCAGGCCAATTGCAAAAAAAGCGGCCAGGGCTGTAACAAAACCGGTAGTTGCCAACACCGTTCCGCACCGGGGATGGATAGCCAGATCGGCTTCACCCTGGCGCAAGCGATTAAGAGCTTCGGCGACGGCATGTTGCACTTCTAAGGTGTCAACCGGGCCGTACAGAGTAAAGCCGTCCCAATCGCTGCGGCCAACCAAAGAAAGGTTGCCGTTTCGCCTGCCAAGAATATGAATTGTAGCGTGTTCCAGGCTGTGGTTACGCCTGATTTTGGTAATAAAAGGGGTATCAAAAAAACCCATAAATAAAGCTCTCCCAAGAATTATGAGGGTTTAGCTACAACAATAACGCGATGAGTGTTGTTAGTATACGGCCAACACGTTACAAAAGTCAAACGTTCATCATCGGTCGGAGCAATCCACTGAGCGTTACGGCGACGCACGTCAACCGGTTCGCCCTTTTCTTTGACAATGGTTTTTAGTTCAACCGTGTACTCAAACTTTTGACCGCCGGCGTAGGCAACAACTGTATCGCCTACCTCTACATTAACCAGGTCGCGGAAAACCTCGCCATTTACATTGTGATGACCGGTTAGCACTGTATTACCGGGTTGTCCCAACACCGCCGTGGTTTTATGCCACCCCACCGCAAAATCAGCTACCTGCCAAATGCTATATTGCAGGCCGTCCTTTTCAATCACGTTCCAGCCTACCGAAACCACCTCAGAGTCGATACCCACCGATGGAATGACCAGGCGAGTGGGGGCAACATCGCCCGGAGTGGATATTGCGGGTTCAACAACATCAGCAGGGGCGGGTTGAGATGGTTCAGCAGGTTGGCTAACTACAGCCGTAGGAGCCGGGTTTTGTTCCGCTTGCGGCGCTTCCGGCGTAGGTTCCGGCGCTGCCGGAATAGGGGTGGGTTGTATTCTTATGATGACCGGCCCGGCATTTGAAGATTGAGTCAAACCAAATTCAGCGGCCTCGTCTTCTGTATGGACAATAACCGGAATAGGCGTTGGCTCGCCAGGATTAAGGGTTTCCGGTAAAATCTCCGGGGGTGGGACCACCAGGGTGGGCAGGGGAGTGGGCGGCACGGTGGGGGACGGGGTCAGCGTAGGACCCGGACCGGCCCAGAGCGTTGGCGACGGGACGGGTGTAATTGTAGGCGGACCTTGAGCCAGAGCTTGAGACGGGACGCTCAACACCAGTTCCCATCTATCTTGCACATCTTGATAAGCCCAGAAAAGCGTGATACCGGCCAATACTATGGTTGTCCAGACAAAGCTGGCAAATAATAAGGCAATCTGTTCAACAATTGTGTCTGTGTTTTTAAGTTTCATAAGGTTTCGGAGTCTGTTTTTACCAAATTGTTACTAAAATTATAAGCCATAACCGCCAAAGCTACAAGCATAGCTGCCAGGGCAAAAACCTGCACAGCCAGATATCCATCGCCAATTAGTATTGGTCCGGCCCTAAAAACCTCCAGCAGCAGGCGGCTGGCTCCATAAAGCGCCACAAAAAGCCAAAAACTAAAGCCCGACCAGGGGCGATATCGTATTAAAAATAATACAGCCAAAATTATCAGGCCGGCTACGGCATCATATAGTTGAACAGGATGCCGGGCAGTTTCGGCAATCTCAATGGCCCAGGGTACATTTGAGAGAGCGCCCAGGGCTTGGCCTCCTAAAAATGCGCCAACATTGCCAATAGCAATAGCCAGGGCCAACCCCGGAGCGGCGGCGTCGAAAAAATCACCCAGAGGGGTTTTGTTT
>JAJRVO010000250.1 GCA_024277275.1 Chloroflexota bacterium | reverse complement strand
GCGTGTTTCTTAAAGACCGCAGAGGTTTTTTGCGAGACATTTTTAAGCGAATTTGCCCCGGTTATGAACCTGACTACAGTTAAAATCGGCTTCAGAAACCTCTGCGGTCTGGTCTACACGATTTAAGAAACACCTTCTTAGCGCTAACAGCACAACCAGGGCCGCGCTGCGCGTTGCTCTTCAGGGGGCACAAGAGATAGGAGCAGCAACCCAACTCATTGACCTGCAAGATTATGAGCTGGCTTTTTGCGGCATAGATGAAAGCAACTACTCGCCCGGTGTTTTCAAGCTGCGCCAAGAGGTTCAGCAAGCGCAGGGGATTATCCTGGGCACGCCGGAGTATCACGGCGGTTTTAGCGGCGTTTTGAAAAACGCTTTGGATTTAATGGGCTTTAACGAATTTCAGGGCAAGGTTTTGGGGTTGATCGGCGTTGCCGGAGGCTCAACCGGCGCCATCAACAGCTTAAACGGGCTGCGTACCATTGGACGCGCCCTGCGAGCGTGGGTCATTCCCAATCAAGTTTCAATTCCGCAGGCGTGGCAAATGTTTGACGACTCAGGCCAAATCAAAGATAGTGATTTAGAGAAACGCCTAAAGGAAGTTGGACACGAAGTTGCTCGGTTTGCCTTTTTACATACCTCTGAGCAAGCCATAGAGTTTCTGCAAAAGTGGGAAGAAGCGCAAACAAACCCGGGCGCAGAAGACAGATAAGTAAAATCGTAACTGCTCACATCATCACCGTTATTTGCTTTAGCCGGGACACGGACCCGGCGATTGCAGGTATAAGACACGGGTCACAGACCCGCTGCGAGCACAAGGTGAACTTTTTAACCCCCACCCATTTCCGCCTGCCAAGTCTGCCAATAGGCAGCGATGCGGTTAACAAAAGCCCTGGGCCTTTCGACGTAAATCCGCTCGCCAAGCGGTCGAGCGGCGGCTTCAAGTTCATGCTGCCAATACTCTGTCAGAGCAACCAGAACTTGTAATTCGCCCTGGTTGCGGAACATCTCCGGTCGAGCCAAAATAACAAGGCGTAACTCGGCCAGGTCGTGGGCGTCGCCCAGTCGCTCGGCCATTTCGTCCAACTCATCGACCAGGGTTTTGAGTTGATTGAACCAGACATGCTTAAGAATGCGCATATGATACCAAAGGTATTTAAGCCGCTTGCGCCACTCGTGGAAGCTTTCGGGGCTGGGCGCGGCGTAGGCATCGGCCATGCGGTTGCGCCCCCGCCGGTACACGCGCCTCAGCCCGTCAGACTGGGCTGAGAAGTCGTCATGCATAACGGGCCAATCGGCAATGCGTAGCCGGGCGGTTTGAAGCGTATCAACGACTTCGGCGACCACGCTTTCATCCTCTATAATCTTCCGGTATGTGGCTTGATGGATGGCTTCCAATTCATCGCGCGCGCCGGCAAAGGCGTTGGGGGCCAACTGGTCGGCAAAACGTCCGCAAATATTGTCAAAGGTCTGGATTAAAATCGCGCTCTCTCGCACCGCGGCCAGACGCCGGCCGGCGTTCCGATAGCAGGCGTTTTCTTGCTTAAAAATCTCTTCGCCAATCTCGTCCCGCACCAGTCGCAAAACGGCCCGAATCTTTTTGAAGCACTTTCGGGCATCGTGAACCCCTTTGTCTCTACTTTCGGGCGGGTCCGTCAGTTGCCACATGGCCCGGTCAATTTGTTCCTGAACAATACGCTTGATACCATCCGGCAGAGATTCTTCGGCTTCAAGTTGGTAATGTGTATGAACTTTCGGTTCGCTTTTGGTTTGCAAGATGAGCGTGTTATCAAACTGGGGTTGGTCAACCTGCAATTGGGCAAAAGTTGCTTGCTCATCCACTGTTACTTCCGGCTCAGGTTTTTTATCGACATATCTCCCGCGCCGGTGGCGGCGCACTTCTTCTATTCCCCCCAGTCGATACCAGGCTACCCATTGCCGTACCGTTTGACCATGAACGCCCACGGTCTGGGCCGCTTCGTAAACCGTTTTTCCCTGGCGCAATAGATACAATGCCCGCAACCGGATACGGTTATGGGCATCGCTTTCTTGCTTATAAAGTCTGGAGAGGGTTAGTTCATCCTCTTGCCAATCGAGAATTACTCGACGTTTGCTCATCTGTACTCTTCAACTACCCTAACCCGGATAAGCCGGAACCAAACAGGAAAATAGACAGGATTAACAAGATTTACAGGATTTTAAAAACCATATCTTGTTAATCCTGTCCAATTTTTTACTCGTTCCCAAGCTCCGGTTTGGAAACGAGGGGAACGGGGAGCGGCAACCTATAAATTTAGTTGATCCGCTACCCAACCCAACTCCAGTTCTTCCAACTTATGGCGGGTGGGGACGCCGGTTTCTACATCCCAATCGTTTTGCCGGTAGTATTCATCTAACCCGGCCTCAAATTCTTCGCGGTCAACCTTTATGCCGTCGCTTTTGCCGCCCTTGAGCGCTCTTTTAAACATCTTCTCCGGCAGCTTGTCCTGAGCGCGGTCTACGCCTTCACGGGCGTTAAAGGCCCGCATCATATTAACGCGACGCTGGCCTACTGCCAGCAATTCGTCAATGGTCATATCCCAGCCGGTGACGTGGGTAATCAAATCTTGCAACTCTTGCGGGCCGTACAACTGCCAGGCCGGGCCAAACACAAATTGACAAACATTAACGCTGTCCATAACGCTGTAAAAGTACTGGGTCAGTCGGGCAAATCGCACTTTTTCCGGGCCAAGCGAACGTCTGGGTTGAACCTTGGTCAGGCCTAACAAGTCCATCCGGTCGGCATAGCTGACCCTTCTGCCCTCATACACGCCGTCATGTTCGCTACTCTCGTGGTCGGCGCCAAAGGGGTTGACAGCGTAAATCAGGCCCAGACTGCGCTTCATCTGGGGCATGTGAGCCGGGGCTTCTTGCCGGTGGCTGGTGATGAGGTACTCTTCTGTGCCGCGCCCAATCTCTTCTGCCGCCGCCGCTGAACCCATGCCCAACACCTTGCCAAAGCCTTCCCCGCCGGCAATCATTTCCACCATCTTGACCATTGCATCGGCGTTGCCAAACTTTAGCTCAATACCGCCGGTATCGGCGGCGGTGATTTTGCCGTTTTCAAAGCACTCCATAGCCCAGGCGATGGTTGCTCCGCAAGAGATGGTATCCATGCCGTATTGGTTGCACAGTTGGTTAGCATAACTCACTGCCGCCAAATCGCTGACGCCGCAGTAGTTGCCAAAGGTAGAGGTAGTCTCGTACTCAGGGCCGCCGTAATGGGGGTCAACCTTGTAGGGGCCTTCGGTAATTTCGACCACCCGCTTGCAGCGGACGGTGCAGCTATAACAAGTGTCGCGCCCGCGCAGGTCTTGTTTGCCTTCTGCCGCTCCTTTTAGAACGGTGTCATACATAGTGGCGCCATCTATTTTTTCCCACTCCTCAAAAACGCCGCTGTTAAAGTTGTAGGTCGGCAAGCCCCCCACCGAATGCTGCGCCCCGGTGGTTTCGGCGGTGCCGTACTTGCCCAGCCCGGCTATGTCAGATTCAGGGAAGATATCCGCCCCGTGACGGGCCAGGTTGATGACCGCTTGTTTATCGGCCATCCGGAACTTCTTTTTGCCCTCTTTGCCCCGTACAACGACGGCTTTTAGATTTTTGCTGCCCATCACCGCGCCCATACCCGTCCGGCCATTGGCCCGGTTGCTCATATTGATGATGGAGGAGAAGCGCACGCCCGCCTCTCCGGCCGGGCCAACCTGGGCCACTTCTATATTTTTATCGCCCAATTCTTCTTCAAGAGCAGCTTCAACCTCGCCGGTGATTTTGCCCCACAAGTGACCGGCATCGCGTAGTTCATATTGACCATCATTGACCCACAGGTAAACGGGCTTGGAGGCTTTGCCTTTGATGATAAAGGCGTCAAACCCGGCAAATTTCATCTCGGCAGGAAAGAAGCCGCCACATTGGGCATCGCCAATACAGCCGGTCAGGGGGCTTTTGGCCGTGGAAGTCATCCGGCTCTGGCCGGAAACCGGCGCGCCGGTAGTAACCCCCACCGAGAGGGCCAAAACATTATCCGGTCCCAGCGGGTCGGCATTGGAAGGCAGCTCTTTGAGCAGATAATACATATTTAACGCGCTACCCCCCAGATATTTTCGATAAAAGCTCTCCGAGGGTTCCTCGACCTCGAACTCACCCGTTGTTAGATTAACGTGCAAGATTTTTCCGTTATAACCGTAAGGCATTTTGTTTTCTCCTATACATTGGTTTATAAATTTAATGAAGTAGGGAGTAAGAAGTAGGGAGTAAATTCCCCTTACTTCCTACTTCTTACTCCTTACTCCCCCTATTTCACCCTCCCGCAATGAAACGAAACAAATGAAGTTCTTCGCCCTCTTGCAGGATGTGATTGTTTTCAACTTCAACCCCGGTTACGGCTGCCGACACATTTTGCTTGATTTTAAGCTGACGTACAACAGCCTCAATTGTTGCGCCATCCGGCAAATCGAGGGTTGTTTTGCCTTTAGCTTCGCGGGGCAAGTAGTCTCTTAAAATTCCATGAAGGATCAGTTTAACTTTCAATTGTCACCCTGCAATTTGTAAACCAGCGAACACTTGAAATGAATTTCAGGCCACCATAAAAAGTCCGATAAATCGGACTGATTTACGGCTGTTTTTGTCATCGTCGCCCGTTTTCGAGTCGGTTTTTAACCGGCTTATCGATATCAGCCCAGAATTTCAATTCGGGGTGATGCTCATTGCTTCGCTTGCGCTGCCAACCAATCTTTGGCTTCCTCTAACGAGTCTGCAAAATATATATCTCTCTTGATTAATATTGCAATTGCCTTCTGAAACCCCGTAACACCAATTGTGGCCGTTCCTTTTGAAATTCCTTTTGTTTGTGCAGCTAACTCTTTGAATTTCTTTCTTACCTCGTCTGTAATGCGAGTATCAGCCACATTATTCAAAGTAACCACAGAACCGGGGGGGTGCTTAAGAAGCTGGTTTTTAAACGCTTCTATTGTTTCTATAAACTCCTCCTCGCATGTTCCCGAGTAATCAACATACAAGATTCTGGCTCCTTTGTGTTCAATCAAGCTTACACGGTCATCCATAATTCCTTCCCTTGAAAATAGAGTTACCGGAGTCAAAAAATGCATTTTTTGACTCCTATTTTTATTCTCGTTGTCGTGTCGGTAGGGACTGTCACACTCCTCCACTTTCCAACTCCATAAAATCATCCAAGATTAACACTTCTATTTCCGATTCCAATCGCTTTAACTTTTTATCGTTACTGACCCAAATTGTAGCGCCGTTTATCAACGCCGTCGCCACTTGTAGCGCATCGGCGGGCCGAAGGTTATACTTTGCTCTCAGTTGCGCGGCTCGTCTGGCTACATCGCGGGTTACATCAACCAACCTTAAATGTGGAAAGTTTACCAACAGCGCTTCATATTGTCTGGCTATATCAGAACGATGGATTCGCCACGGATGCACGGTTAGTTCCATTATAGTTACGGTAGAAACAACGGCTTGGCATTGCCCCGATTGTACTGTGTCTAAAATAACCCGTGTCAGAGATAAATAAGCGGCATGTCCTTCAAGATGATAGATAAAGATTGAAGTATCCAGCCCTATTACCTGATGATTGGCTAATCGCTGTTCGATTCCTGCCACGCGTTTCGCTCCTGTTCAAGATATGCGCTAGTATCCACACCCTCCCAGATTTCCTGGTGAAGTCCGGCCAAATACTCCACATAATCTTGCGGCTGCGGGCATAACACAATCAATCCTTCCTGAATATCCACCAATAACCGGTCGCCCGCCTGAATATTAAGTCGTTTTCTGGCGACACTTGGCAAAGAAATTTGATAGCGATTACTGACCTTTACGGTTACACCTTCACTCATCACAATACCCTCACAAAGCAAAATTTATTATTTGCTTTGTATTTTAACGCTTATTGTCAAATCCATCAAATATGCCACGGTTTACAGTGGTCAACCGTTCGCGACAAGGCTTAAAACGCTCTCGTAGCCGGGCGATGATGAAATTGGTGTCCATTGGACCGCAGGTAAAAATGTCCAGAGCCGCCAGACCCTCTTCGGGCCAGGTATGCACGCTGATGTGTGACTCGGCCAGCAATAGAAAGCCGGTGACGCCGTGGGGAGAGAATTGATGGAATTGATAATCAATGATGGTCGCCCCGCTGCCTTTTGCCGCCGCAAGCAAAATCTCGCGCCAGGCGTCGACCTGTTTGAGCAAGGATGCGTCATCTACCCACAAATCGTACAGTACATGCTTGCGCCCTAGTCCCATCGTCGCCAGCCTTGCTCATAATAAGATAGAATAATCTGATTATCCAGGGTGTTAACCTTTGTCTCCACTTCGGCGGTGTCGCTGTCAAAGATAAAGCCGGCAGCCAGCAGGTCGGCATTAAGATAACGCATTGAAACGCCGGGAGAAAAACGGGCCGGTTTGATATCATGTTCGGCGGCCAAAAAAAAGCCCCAATCGCCAAAAGATGGCACGTAGATGTGATAAGGCCACGTTTTTAGCCCGACATCGGTTGCGGTGTGTACAATTGACCAGTAAGTTTCGCGGGCAAAGTAAGGAGAGGTGGCTTGAGAAACCATCACCCCGCCCTCAGCCAGGTGACGCCGCGCCAGCTTGTAAAACTCGCGGCTGTAGAGCTTGCCCAGGCTCTCGTTATTAGGGTCCGGCAGGTCGATGATGATAACGCCAAACTGCTCGGAGGTCTCGGCCAGATAGGTAAAGGCGTCCTGGTTGATAATTTCCAGACGCGGGTCGCTCAGCGAGTCTTGATTGACGGTCAACATTGTGGGGTGGCTGCGGGCCAAATCGGTCATCGCCGGGTCAATGTCGACCAGTACCAGCCGCCGCGCGTCGTTGTACTTAAAGACCTCGCGGGCAACCAGCCCATCGCCGCCGCCCAACACCAACACCGACTCGCGGGAGCGGGTTAGCGACATAGCCGGATGAACCAGCGGCTCGTGATAGCGGTACTCGTCTTGCGAGCTAAATTGCAGGTTGCCGTCCAGGTAGAGGCGCACATCGTTGGCCCAGCGGGTGATGATGATGCGCTGGTAGGGCGTTTGGCGCGTGTAAATGATTTCATCTTCGTACAACTGCTTCTCAAAAAAAGAGGTCAACTGTACCGACCAAACGCTCCCGGCCAACAGCGCCAAAATAATACCGGCGGCAACAACTGAAAGAGATTGCCAACGCGGCAAGCGGTGTCGAAAAATCCAGATATTAACGCCCACCACCCCCATATTCAACAAGCCGGTGGCAAACGCGGTTTTAAGCAGTCCCAATTGGGGCAGCAAAACAAGAGGAAAAAGCACAGAAGCCAGCAACGCGCCCAGGTAATCAAAGGCCAAAACGTTGGCCAGGGTATCTTTAATGGCCCCCCACCCGCCCAAAATACGGGTTAGCAAGGGAATCTCCATGCCAATCAGGCCGCCGATGAGTAGGAGCAGCAGTATCATTGCCACGTAGTACAGCTTGCTGGTGGCAAATATGGCATAAAGCAAAGCCGCCGAAAAGCCGCCGACTAGTCCTACGGCCATTTCTACCAAAATGAACCAACCCAGCAGCCGGCGGGTCACGCGGCGCGAGGCAAAAGAACCCAAGCCCATTCCGCTTAAAAACAGGCCAATAGTCACCGAGAAGTGGGTGACGCTATTGCCAAAAAGATAGGATGAGAGCGTGCCGACAATTAGCTCATAAATCAGGCCGCAAACGGCAATGATAAAAACGGTGACCAGCAGGGTTGTCGAATGACGCCTGGTTAGTTGCATGCTACGATATCATCACTGCCCCAACTACAATGGCGATGCCAATAAAAACCCCGGCCAGCATAATGCCAATGGCCTGATTTTGGTCTTCTACAAGTTCATATTGCAAATTCAACCCGGCAATCTTGTCGAAGGCAAAATAACCCACAACGCACAAGGCAATGCCTATTAAGCCATACAGAATGGTCGAGATAACGGCCCAGATTGTCAGGTCAGCCGTTGCCCCACCGTCTTGCGCCAGGGCTACGCCGGGCGATAAAAACGTAACTATCGGCAATAACATCAGAATCTTGCGTTTCATGATTTCTCCTCAATCTCAATGTTGCAGAGTAGCAAGGTTACAAGGTAGCAGGGCGACGCTCCATCAACTTTTTGCAACCCTGCAACTTTGCAACCCTGCTACCCTGTTTTGTTGGGTTAGACAACTAGT
>JAJRVO010000249.1 GCA_024277275.1 Chloroflexota bacterium | reverse complement strand
TCAACAGACTCTATGCTCGCCATCGGAGCGGATAACTTCAAGCGTAACCTCAACATCGGTGGCGTCTTCAACTACGTGGTAGTTGGTGACAATGTGACCTTCTTTATCCCAGACAAAGCCGGAACCCTGGCCCCTATTGTAAAAATCTTCGGGGGTTTGGGGAAAGGGTTGTTGAAACGGTCCCGGAAATAGATTAAAGGGAAAGTCAAAGTTGCGACCGCTTACCTTTTGCTCTATCTTTTGCGTCACCCTGATGTTGACGACTGAGGGCAGGGTCTTTTGATAAACATCGCTCAACGCCTGTTCGTAAGCAGCGATGATTTCAATTGCGTCATCATCAGTCGTCGCTTCAGAGGCAACCAACTGCCGGGCCGCCGGTTGAGCCAGCGTGATTGCTTCGGATAGCGTGGCCGCGTGAGCCTGGCCGTTTACATAAGGGGCCAGGCTTAAGCCGCCGGCAAAGGAGCCAAGCATTAACAACACTAACATGGCAATAACGCCGGCGCTGATTACTGTATAAACGGTTAATTTTTGGTTTTTCATTTTTAATTACCTCCTTATGAATTTAAAAAACCCCGCCTGTCTGGGACAAACGGGGTTCTTTTTTAAACCGTTGGGCTGTAAAATCTCCCCGTAGAAAAATCCTCAGCTTTGACAGTTATTGGGTTGTTTTTGAAAAATCAAGTTGGCCTCGTTCCCAAACTCTGGTTTGGGAACGAGGAGGGGAATTTTATCCGGTCTTAACGAAAATTTGCTTGGCCTGCTTTTGCGCTGCGGCTGTTTTGGGCAGGTTGACGGTCAGGATACCCTTCTTGAATGTAGCCTCGACTTTATCAGATTCAACTTCAACCGGCAGCGGGATGCTGCGCCGGAAGGAGCCGTAAGAGCGTTCTACGCGGTAGTAGTTCTGGCCCTTGTCTTCCTTTTTCTCTTTCTTTTCGCCGCTGATGGTCAACACGTTTTTGGACAGGGATACTTCGATGTCGTTCTCATCCAGGCCGGGTAACTCGGCAGCTACCTTTATTTCCTTGTCGCTTTCGCTCACGTCGACACGCGGGCTAAACGCCCCAAACGATTCGCCGAAGGCATCGAACGGAGCCAGGTTAAAGCCGTTGAAAAAGTCGTCAAAGAGACGGTTCATATTGCGTTGCAGTGCATAGAAAGGCTCTTGCTCTTCTCGTTTTACCGGTACTTTCTTTTCGTCCCGTTTCCAGGGAATTAAATCAGTGATAGCCATTGTTCCATACCTCCTTTCACTAATTTTCTTTCAAATGGCGTGATTTACTTAGGCTGCTTTTACGGTGATTTTCTTGGTTTTGGCCTCGCCTATTTTGGGTAGGTGGACCTGCAACACGCCGTTCTGGACCACCGCTTCAATCTTGCTCAGGTCTATCTCATTAGAGAGAGTGAAGCTGCGCTGGTAATCGCCTTCCTCATATTCGGCGTAGGCCAGATTGTGGTTTTTGGGCTGAACCGGCTCAACGTAACCGTTGATGGTTAAGATGTTCTTTTCCAGGGTAATGTCTACCGAGTTTTCATCTACGCCGGGCATATCGGCCAGCACCACAATCTCGTCGTCAGTTTCATAGATGTCGGCCCGAGGCACAAAGACTTTTTTATCCCAGGTGCGCTCTACACCGTCCTCTACTATCTCTTGCTTTTTAACTTCCTGAATTTGCGTGTCTTTAGTTTCAGTAGTCATCGTAACACCTCCTGATTATTTTGATAACAGATTTGTTTTGTTGCTAAGTGCGTGTTGTTATGCCTCGTTACCAAACTCCAGTTTGGGAACGAGGCAAAGTTAAAAATATTTAGGCAGATTTAACAGTGATTTTCTTGGGTTTGTCCTCTTCGGCGCGGACCAGGGATATGCTCAAAACACCCCTGGCAAAGGTGGCCTCAACCTGGTCTGCCTCAACCTTAAAGGGCAACTGAACAGTCCGGCTGAACTGGCCGTAGTTGCGCTCGCGGCGATGATACTTTTCGCCTGCCTGCAACTCGCGTGGTTGGCGACTGCCGGTTAAGGTCAAAGTTTCGCCCGCTACAGAGATGTCAATATCTTCGGGATTGACACCGGGCAACTCGACCGTGATGACAGCGCCGTCCTGGTTTGTCCAGGCATTCATTGCCGGATAGGTCGGCGTGTTTCGGTTACCGGCTACAAAAAAAGAATCGGAGAAAAGGCGATTCATCTCTCTTTGTAACTGAGCCATCTCGCGCCAGGGAGATACAAACCTGCGTTCAAAAAATGGTTGTCTTGAAAACATAATACACCTCCTATAAATATTGACTTGATTGTTATTAACCTCTCCGAAGAGGCTGGAAATTTACTCTTTAATCGCAATTTTATGCAGCTAATGTTAGAATTTTGTTAGAGGAAATGTTAGAGATGTATTAGAATTTCTAGTTCTGACGTTTTCTGTGGTTACTCTATTTATGAGTTATCGGCCCATTTGGATATAGCCATTATGTCAACAATGTGGTAAATTAGGCTGGCAGTCCATTTGTAAAAAGGAGAACCCTATGTTTGTCACAACAACT
>JAJRVO010000248.1 GCA_024277275.1 Chloroflexota bacterium | reverse complement strand
TGGCGCCACCCAGTGGCAAACAATTTGGCGGGTAGCGCTACCGGCAGCGCGGTCGGGCATTGTTATTGCCGTGATGCTGGGCATTGGCCGGGCTATTGGAGAAACAATGGCCGTAATGATGGTTACAGGCAATGCGGCCAACATTCCGGCGCTTGGCCCGGACATCCTCTTTCAGCCGGTACGCACTATGACCGCCACCATTGCCGCCGAAATGGGCGAGGTAGCCCAGGGCAGCCTGCACTACAACGTGCTTTTTGGGATTGGCATAGCGCTTTTTGCCATTACATTTGCTATTAACTCGCTTGCCACCCGGCTGGTAGGAAACCAGCCAACTCGCCGCCGAGGAGGGCAATTATGACCCGACAACAAACGCAAAAACTGGCCGTTGGCGTTATTACTGCCGTGGCCGCCCTGGTGGTTATCCCCATTGTGTTGGTTATTGTGTTTATCATTATCAATGGGATTGGGGCCATCAATTGGGAGTTTCTGACCGCGCCACCGCGCAACGGTATGCGCGATGGGGGAATTATGCCCGCGCTGTTGGGAACTATCTTTTTAACCTTTGGCACGGCCATTGTTTCCATACCGCTGGCAATTGGAGCAGCCATTTACCTGGCCGAGTACGCCTCTAATAACCGCTTGACCCGCTGGGTGCGACTGGCTATTGTTAACCTGGCCGGCATCCCGTCGATTGTTTACGGGCTTTTTGGTCTGGGCGCGTTTGTGCTGTTTCTAAACTTTGGCACGTCCATTGTGGCCGGTTCGCTCACGTTGGGTATTATGACTTTGCCGGTAGTCATCAGCGCCTCAGAAGAAGCTATTTTAGCCGTGCCACAGCGGTTTCGGATGGTCAGCTTAAGTTTGGGCGCGACACGCTGGCAGACAATCAGGCATCAGGTATTGCCCCATGCGCTGCCCGGCATTATCACCGGCATCATTCTGGGGCTGAGTCGCGCTGCCGGTGAAACAGCGCCTATTCTTTTTACCGTGGCTGCGTTCTTTGTGCCGGACCTGCCCAGGTCAATCTTTGACCAGACAATGGCCTTGCCCTACCATCTCTATGTTATCTCTACCCAGGTGCCGGGGATGCCCCTGTCTGTTCAATACGGCACGGCTTTGGTACTTTTAATGATTGTGCTGTCGCTAACTCTGGTTGCCACAGTTTTCCGCACCAATATGCGCCGGCGTAGGGAGTGGTAAAGATGCAATCAAAAATTTCTGTAGAGAACTTGTTTTTTACCTACAGCGACGAAACAGAAGCGTTAAAGAATATCTCAGTTGACATCTATGAAAACGAGGTTTTTGTATTATTTGGTCCGGCCCGAAGCGGCAAATCAACTTTACTGCGGCTGTTTAATCGCCTCTCTGATTTAATCGAAAACTCAAGATTTCAAGGCACAATCCTATTCAACGGTCAGAACATCTTTGAACGCGGCATTGACGTGACCGACTTGCGCCGCCGAATCAGTATGGTCTTTGCGCTCCCCACGCCGCTGCCCGGCAGCATCCACGACAACCTGACCTACTGCTTGAAAATGGCCGGTATCTATGATACAACTATTCTGGAAGAGCGCGTGGTTCGCTCTCTTCAACAGGCTGCCCTGTGGGACGAGGTTAAAGATCGGCTGGACAAATCAGCTTTTGCTTTGTCTGGCGGGCAGCAACAGCGATTGTGCCTGGCCCGCAGCCTGGCCTTAGAGCCGGAAGTTATCCTACTTGATAACCCAACCTCCGGCCTGGATCCGCTCTCAACGGGGGTGGTAGAGGAGTCGCTTTATGAACTAAAGCAGCGTTACACCATCGTGATGGTTCCGCATAGCGTACAACAGGCGGCGCGGGTGGCGGACCGGGCCGGATTTTTGCTGGATGGCGAGTTGGTTGAAGTGAACCAGGCCGGCAAGCTGTTTGTCAATCCGGACGACCAGCGCACAGAGGATTATATCACAGGACGGTTTGGCTAATGAAGAACAAAATCGAAGTGAAGAATTTTGATTTCTATTATGGCGACTTTCAGGCCCTGATAGGATTGAACATTCCCATTCGGAAAAATAGAATTACGGCCTTGATTGGACCCTCCGGCTGCGGTAAATCAACCTTTTTACGCTCGCTTAACCGCATGAACGATACCATCCAAAACACCACAGCCAAAGGCGAAGTGTTGCTGGACGGCAAGAACATTTACGACTCAGATGTAGATGTGGTAGACTTACGGCAACGAGTCGGCATGGTGTTTCAGCGACCCAACCCATTTCCGCAAAGCATTTACGACAACGTTGCCTTTGGACCTCGCGTATTGGGGCTGGACAAAAACGGCGGGCTGGATCAAATTGTGCGAGAAAGCCTGGAAGGCGCCGTACTATGGGACGAGGTAAAACATCGCCTGCGGGACCCCGCTCTCAACCTGAATCCGGGTCAACAGCAACGCCTGTGTATTGCCCGGACCATTGCCGTAAAACCGGAAGTAATATTGATGGACGAGCCTTGCTCGGCGCTTGACCCGGTAGCCACGCTGCACGTTGAGGAATTGATGCGTAGATTGGCGGAGACTTACACCATTGTTATTGTTACCCACAATATGCAGCAGGCCGCCCGCGCATCTCACTGGACCGGCTTTTTTTGGCTGGGGCGGCTGGTCGAGTTCAACCAAACAAACGACCTCTTCAGCGCCCCCCAAGAAGAGTTAACCGAGGCATACATAACCGGCCGCCGAGGCTAAAGGATTTTGGATTTTGGATTT
>JAJRVO010000247.1 GCA_024277275.1 Chloroflexota bacterium | reverse complement strand
GTCGATACGGTAATACCTCATACAAATCTAAACGAAACTGTTCCAATTTGTGTGTCATTTCTCACCTCCTGCCGTTGAGCATGACACAGTTTCGCTTATTTGTTAAGGTTCAGTCCGCTAAATTTTTTGTCCAAAGTCCAAGCTGATTTGACGCAGATTAACGCTGATTTAATAAAAAATCAGTGAAAATCAGCGGTTTATCTGCGTTATCAGCGTTCTATTGAAAGAGGGGTCTGAACGGTTACGATTCGAGGGATTTCTCGCTCATTCTTCGCTCGAAATGACTATGCCTGAGTAGTTACAAAAACACGCTTATTCGTTACTCCACAAATAGCCTTTGTGGCGCACAGTTTTTATGTAATGAGGTTTGCGGTCTGGTTCTATTTTGCGGCGCAGGCGGTGAATGTGCCATTTTATCACCTTGCGGGCTTCTGACTCATTGGCGTTGTAGCCCAGGGCGCAATTAACCAGTTGGCGGGGAGAGAGGGGATTAGGGGCGGCTTTAACCAGACAAAGCAGCGTCTCAAATTCGGCGGTAGTCAGTTCCAGCAGGCGGCCCTTAAGGGTAGCGGTGCGGTGATGGCTGTCTATGACCAGGTTGCCGGAGCGGATGAAACGAGTGTGAGCAAGTCGGGAGGCCGGCAAGCTGTCGTCATCATCCAACTCAACCAGTATCCGGCGAAAGGTTTCGACCTGGCCCATCAATTGGCGCTGCTGTAAAGCCCGCCGGCGCTGCTGTAGCCCTGCGTGCACGCGCCGGCGAATGGTTTCGGGCAAGGCCGGTTTAAGCAGGTAATCAAAGGCGTTCCGGCGCAGGGCTTCTATGGCGCTATCCACGGTGCTATGGGCAGTGAGGATAATGACCGCCAAATCAGGGTCTTGTTCTCTGGCTGCCTGTAAGACCTGTAGCCCGTCAACCGGCTCCATTTGCAGGTCCAGCAAGAGGAGATCATAGGGGCAATTGGCCCCGGCTAATTTTTGCAGGGCTTCGGCGCCGTTGGCGGCGATGTCAAGGTCATAGCCTTCATGTCGCAGGGCGCGTTCCAGGATTAAACGAATATTGGGTTCGTCGTCAATAATTAAAATGCGGGGGGCGGTCATAGTTTTTCCTTGTCCGTATCCAAAATTCAGATTGGTTCAATCTCAAAGATTGAACCAATCTGATGTATCAAGTTAAACCGGTAGTTCGACCCTGAAAATAACTTGCTGCTCTTGCCGTTCAACTTCAATTGAGCCGTTGTGGGCGGCAATAATATCCTGACTGATAAATAAACCAAAGTCAAGAGGGCTGTCTGTGTCAGGATCAAGGCCGGTGAAGGCGGCGGTTAAATTGTCAAGGGCGGTTGTAGATGAAAAGCTGGTTGAAAATTCTATGCGTGCGGCGTGGGGCAGGGCGTAAGAGCGGAGAAACAACTTGCTGCCGCCGGCCGCGCCGATGGTGTCGCCCATGTTTAGCATCAGGCTTAGAAAAACCAGGTGCAGTTGGTCGGCGGCGGCGGTCAGGCGGGGCAGGTTGGGGGCCAGGTCGGTTTGCAGGGTAATCTTTTGCCGTTTTAGTTCTTTGCGAGCCAGGGTAATCACTTCCCGGAGGGTTTGGTTCAGGTCAATTGATTTTTGCAGGCCGGTCTGGGGCCTGTAAATCTGGCGCATACGGTTGAGCAGTTGCACCACTCGCGTTGATTCGGTCTGGCAGAGTTGCAGGTAGGTCATCAAATCCGGGGGGCTGTTCAGTTCTTCCAGAGCCAGGGCCAGGGCGCCCTGAATGGCTTGCATGGGGTTATTGATTTCGTGGGAGAGGGTGGCCGTGAGCCGGCCCATTGTGGCCAGCCGTTCAGATTGCAGCATTTGCCGGTGCAGGCGTTCGCGTTCGTTCATCAGGGTTATGGTGCGGGCATGCAGGGTAGCGTTGCTAACGGCCACGGTCACCATCTCAATGGCGGTACTAAGCAGGGTCAAATCGTCCTGGTCAAACGGCTCGCCAATCTTGTTGACCAGGCTCAACACGCCAATGGCCTGGTCGTGATAGACCATTGGAACGACTATCAGGTTACGCGGGGCGATGTGAAGCGCGTCAAAAACAGTTTTATCCGGACGAGGGTCATTGAGCGGGTCGTTAACAATGATTGCCCGGCCGCTGCGGGCTGCCCGGCCGGTTAAGCCCCGGCCCATTGTCAGGTTAAATTGCCGGCCCTGCGGCAGGTCAACTCCCAGGGCAGCCGCCAGGTATAATGCGTCTGTAGCTTCTTTTACCAACCATAATAAGCCGGCTTCCACTTCAATCAGGCGAGCAATCCAATACAGAGAGCGATTAAGGGTGGCCGGCAGGTCCAGGCCGGCAGAAATTTGCTGGCTCATTTCATAGAGAACTCGCTGCCGGGCGGTAGACTCGTGCAGTTCTTGCAGCAGCCGGGCGCCGGCAATAGCCGAGGCGGTCAGGTTGGACACACCTTCTAACAATATTGTATCTCTATTGGCAAAGGACCGGCTGCTGCTATTATAATAAATGGCTATCACCCCAATAACGGCTTCACGGTGGCGCAGCGGCACGGCCAGTAAAGCGTGTCCGGCCAGGGTTTCAACCTGATCAACTTGCGGGTTAAAGCGAGGGTCGTCGGGGGGGGCATTGGCGTGCAGCGGCCGGTCATGCTCTGCCACCCAGCCTATTAAGCCCTGTTCTTTGGGCCGGCGCAGAAGCTGACGATTGAGGCGGGGATTAGAGAAGGGAGAACTTAACGATGAAGCTCGGTCAAGCCATTGTCCATCGGCCGAGAGCAGCCAGATGTCGCCGCCCAAAGCGTCAAGCATAGACACAGTTTGCTCCAGGGTTAGCGATAGAACTGTGTCCAAATCTGACTGCCGGCCAATGGTGCGGGCCAGCAAAACCATAAAAGCGGTTCGGGTGGCGTAAAACTGTGTTTCTTCATGCCGCCGGGTCGTTTCCAGCAACAAGCCAATCTCCCGGCTCAACAGCGACAACACATGCTTGTCGGCCGGTAAAATATTTGGCGGGGCGGTGTAAGCCAGGTTTAAAACGCCAATAAACTGGCCCTGGGGATAGAGGGGCAGGCTCAAGTGGCAGGCAAGGCCGTTTGTTTTCCGGCGTTTGGCCCGGGCCAAATAAGGGCAGGCCACAAGCTGCGGCGCGCTGTCTTGCCGGACAAGTTCTAAACAATCCGGCAATTCCTGGCCGGTGAAATTGTTTTTTTGGCGAAGGAGAGGGGGCAGGTTGTAGCCGCCGGCCAGGTTAAAGGTTTTTTGATCCGGGTTCAACAGAAACAGCCAGGCCGAGGGCGCGTTAAAAATTTGGGCCAGGTTTTTTAACCCCTGATTTAAGGACAAAGAGACAGCGCTACGGTTTATGCGCTGTATGGTTTCCAGCACTGGCTGAAAATTGCAAAAAGCGGCAAACAGGTAATCGGCCAGCCATGAGTATATCTCTGATGGCAGCAGCGGCAAAAGCAGGTAGTCATCGGCGCCGGCTTCCAGAATCTTTTGGCGATTGGCCGGATTGCTGATTAAAACCACCAGAGGAGGTTCGGCAGCGAGACTTTTCTGATATAGTTGGCGACACTCGGCTATGGCCTCATAACCGGCTTCAATATCAAGCAAAATCAGGGCCGGTTCGGGGGCGTCGTCGGTTTGAGCGTTCAAGTATGATTCTGTTTCCGGTATAGCAGCCAGATGTACCAGGGGGATAGAAGTTGGAAGCATGGCCGCGCACGCTTCAAGCAGCGTATCCTGGGGGCTAATTAATAAAATCAAAGGCGGCTCCTGTTATGACTCAACTTAGGCTGGCAACATCTTAAACCTAAGTTTAGGATAAGTCAAAGTTAATACAAAGCCCTTTTCCTTGTAAAAAATCAAGCCTCAGTGGTTCCAAATTGTGTGGTAAATGGATAGATTACCCTCCTCAATCTCCCCTTTCAAGGGGGGAGGTTTAGTTCTCCTTCTCTTGAGGGGGAGTTAGAGGGGGTAAAATTGGATCTACTGAGCCTCACTCTGGCACATACTTGCGCCCGGTGTCGTCGCCCAATCTGCTGTCATAAACGGGTGCAAGTATGTGTTCAGGCGGCAAGGTTGGGAGTTTTGAACGTGAAGTACGGAGTGGTTTTGTGCGCTCGCTTTCTTGGGCAACGCTTCCCCAACCCGGTCATTGTTCCCCCATCTCCGGACTGTCTTTTTGCCAAGCTAACGCCCCCGCTTCACACGATTGGAAAGGTTGGCGAGGACAGATTCTATTAAAACCCACTTGTCTGGCTTAGAACCTTCAATAACCGCGCAGCTTTCCAATTCGTGTGCAAGCGGATTGTTAGGGGCTGTGTTGGTGGCACAATTATGGAAATGTTTAGCCGATTCTTTCGACGTGGTTTTGGTTCCTAAACACTCTACTATACCAATTTTCTTGGCTTGCCCTATTTCACTAATCTTCAAATAAACCATTTAGAAAATCTGAGAAACTATCAGCTATCTTGTAGACATTTGAATAGCTAGGCTTCTCAGATTCGGCCATTGCATCCCAAAAAAATACACTTCCCTTGCTTTCACCTTGTAAAGAGAAACATATCCAATCATCCGTATCACTACAGCCTATCGGAAAGAGTTCACTCGGAATACTATATCTGGATTCTTTATAATTCCAATCTAAACAACTAGATTCAATTTCTCTACCAATCCCAAAAAATACCTGTATTCCCAAAATCTCTTCTGGATGCCCTTCAACATAGTAGGCATTAGGTGTAGGTAATCCTCCATTGTATTGAAGTAAAAATTCAATATAATCTTCAGGTAGGATTACGTTGAATTGTTTTTCAAGATTTTTTATGTCATTGAATTTTAGTTTTTTTCCTGGATTTTCTATTTTCTCAAGCATTGTTAATC
Organism: Chloroflexota bacterium; assembly: GCA_024277275.1. Classification (GTDB taxonomy): domain Bacteria; phylum Chloroflexota; class Anaerolineae; order 4572-78; family J111; genus JAJRVO01. Next base: position 594 of record JAJRVO010000247.1, on the reverse strand, counting down.
ACCTGTTTTTTAAATATTGTTAATTACCTGCAAAGCCTCCATCATGACCTGTTTGCCTATGAATATCTCGTGGAACCAGTTGCATAGTTGTACCATCTTGATGGTGATGCCAGACATAGCCTTCGGGAGTTCTATCAAATCCAGCAGCCGCATTAGCTAGTTTGACATCTTTTCCACGAGATCCAGTAAATCCTATTTTAACATTTGCCGCTGATACGCTAGAAAAATCCGGGTATCCATTTTGATCAAATGGAATACCTGTTACAGGATGGTTTTTGCCTGCTAAGTGTGCATTTCTCCTTGCCTGCAATATATTGAGAAACTCGATTCCAGGCCCAATGGGGTCTGCCGTAATCAAATCATCCATCGTCGGGCCAGGCGGAATGAAAAACGGCGGCAATTCAAACGGCGGTACACTGTTACTTGCCCCAAGGTCATCCGAACAGGGGATAATTTAGAGTATTTCCCACTTGGCGTGGGACATTTGTTCTGTTAGCATAAGTACCTGCGCCATTGAAGCAATTTAAGATGATTAACCCGGCCTGAGTGCTTCTTGAAGCCTTGGCGAATTCTTTCAATGCGGCGTAAAGAGCG